>NZ_CAXCCZ010000005.1:0-49989 GCF_963981275.1 uncultured Candidatus Thioglobus sp.
GTATTAATACAAAAAACATTAGGACGTATAGTGTTACAAAGGTATTAGATATTGGCTCTTTCATCCAGCCCTCAATTGGGTAGAATCGGGCAGAAAGTTCTGGAATCCAGATGCATGCAAATAGAACGATTAATGTAATTGTATTTTTCATGATAATGCCTGTTGTTAAAAACCACCATTATCAAAAATAAATGCTAACTAAAAATGAAGATTGAATGTTTTATTACTGAAGTTTGTTGAAAGCTAAATGTGTGTCAATCCACCGATTAACCCACCAAACATAACAAATAACAGCCATAAAATGATAATTGCTGGAATAGAGGCAATTGCCCACTTAACCATAAACCACACCATTGATAAAAATGGCATTTTAATGTCTGTAACCTCTACTTTTGAAACCTCTGAATCCATCATTCACCCCTGCCTAAATCAACATAAAATATAGCCAACATAATAACGATAATCTGGCTAAATATCAAGCCAGGCCATGTTATGATTTTTGCACTAAGTTTGCAGTCACCACATATCTAAGCGACCCTCCTGCAACTACTGCGTTAAACGGATAACAAGTTACTAATTTGAGCTCTGCTTGGTTGCTGCTAATATTTATATCTACTTTGTCAGAATCAATTATTTTTATGGTGCTTACTTGGTATTGGTAGTTTTGTTTGGTATAGATTGAATCCACTTCAAATTGATCACCTATTGCAACATCTTCTAAAAAATCAAAGTGCGTATCTCGATGAGCTGATATGATTGTTGTACCCGCTCTCCCCGGATGTCTTGATTCAATATTGCGCCCAGGGCCAAAGGCAAGCACGTTGCCCGTGTCTCCCTCAAGCACGATTAAATCTTGATTGTGCTTGGCTGATTTAAGCCTTATGACAGGGTGTGAATCCATCCAGTTCCAGGGTTTTACTTGATAGCCTGTTTTGTTAGCAACATTCCAGGCTGATTGAATCATATATTGGGCAGCTTCAGCTTTAATCGGCATGTAGGCGCCGTAAGCAAAAGTACTAATGCCGATAATTGCCAGTAGTATTGATTTATTCATGATGTTTTCCTAGAGCGAGTAACAACTGACAATAGAATAAGAGCAAGCCCTAGCATCATCCATAGCTGTGCATTGGTCGCTGTTTTAGCGGCTTTAACCTTATTAGCAACCACTTGGGTGGTTGTGGCTTGATTGCTCGGTTTTGACGGTGTTATGTCCACTGCAACTAATGAGGTAAATTTTGAGACCAGATGATGCTCAAGCGCAATATTGGTGATATCGGCTTGCACCTTGTCTCGATCAATGCGTCTATTTTGCGCTCGGTATTGATGCATCATTTGCTCGATTTTACGTCTAGCCCAAAGCACATCAATGCCAGTTGTGTTGTTATTGGCGCTAATATCAATATCTTTGGTGAATACACCGTTAGCGGTATCGCCACTAATACTGAGCTTGCTAGGGATGGCGTTGAGTTTGTAAACTGCTGTGATCACCTCACCTTTGTATAAATCAGAGATGGATCCTAATGCTTGCTCAGCATTAATATCCATCGGGAAGTTGATATTAATATTTGTCATTGCTGGAGATTCAAGCTTGTCAAATAGCTCCAGCATTTTAGTTTCTACTTCATCGATATTACCAATGAAAGTATAAGTGCCTTTACCGTATTCAGACAAAGTAGTCATTAGATGAGAGTTTGGTGCAGATCCGATACCAATTGTAAACAGACGGTCTTCATCAATATTTTGACGAACGACACGGAATATCTCATCTTCATTGCCCACCTGTCCATCAGTTAAAAAGATGATTTGGCGTAGGTAGTTATCAGCACTAGATTCTCTTGAATCAAAAGCATATTTAATCGCCTCAAGTGGCTCTGTGCCACCATCAGCACTTAAAGCATTAGCAAAACGAACACCATGCTTCTTGTTCATATTAATGGCGGGCATGGCGCTATCAAAGAGTGGGTCAAAGCCTGAGTCAAAATCAATAATATTAAATCGATCAGTTGGGTTAAGTCTATTGATTGCCTGAACCAATGCTTTAGATGCTTGTAGCATAGATGATCCAAGCATAGAGCCTGATGAATCAATAACAAAGATAAGCTCTCTTGGGGTGTTTGATTGCTTAAACACTTTATCTGCTGGCGGTGTTGCCATGAGCATTAGATAATGATCATTGCCCTTTTGCTGGGTAAATAAAGCCAGTTCAGGTGTTAAAGAATTGTTTGCTTGCCATGCCAATTCAAAATCACGATCGGCTTGGTTATTGCCCTTAGTATTATCCAGAGTGATATGTTTAGTTAGCTTATCAATATTGATAATATTAATGTCGTGATAACTTGCATTAATACTAGATGTATTAAATCCTGCTTTAAGGTTAATAGCGATGCTAACAGGTCTGTGAACATTGCTACTGATTGATGGGGTTATTTTAGAAGCGTCTTTAACACGGTGTGTATTACGAGCCGTGCCCAAAGTATTCTTTGGAGTTGATATAGGCTTGCCAGGAATGTATCTTTCCCCAATGGTCATCGGGAATCTAATAGAGAATTTGTCATGATCAAGCTTAACAGCCTGCTGATATTCAATGGCAATTTTGATGGTTTCACCTGGGCCGATGTTGGCCACTTTAGTGGTAAATATATTAGGACGCTGCTGCTCAACTAGTGAAGCTTTCTTGCCTGCCTTTTTAGCCTTGTCATAAATCTTCTTAGCTTCTTTACGCTCCTTTATTTGCCCTTCAATGGTTTTATTGCCCACATACATAGTTAGATGATCAACGGCTGAGTCTGTTGGTAGTGGAAACACATACACACCCTCTACCCAATCATTTGATGGATTGGTAAAGCTTTGCTCAAGCTTCACCCTATTAATCGTACCTGTGACATCCATCTGCACCTCGGTGTCTAATGCCATTTGAGTAAACTTAGATTTGTCACCTAGTGTGTAGATAATCGATCCGAACTCAACTTCATTAATAGGATTAAGTGTCGGTGAAGAAACTGGGGCTCTAACTGGCTTCTGTGCAAATGATATATCTGCTTGAATAAAGTGCGAATAAGTGAGGCTAGCTAGAGCAACGAGTGTAGCAACTGCACCAATGGGCTTGATGTATGACATAATGACTTCCGATTATTTGAAAGCTGTTATTATCTAAAACGAAGGTGAAGCTTGAATGTGGTTTGAATGGTTTGTTTATGAAGATAAAAAAAAGACCGCTTATGCGGCCTTTGATTTATTCTTTAATTACTAGGATTATTGCCATTCAGTGCAGCTAATCACCTCGTCAACATTGCCAAAACGATCTGATTGACGCTTGGTGGTGCAGTTTCTTTCTTTTGGCTTGATATAAACTTTTTGGATGATTTCTCTGTCAACATAAACAATTTTCTCAACTGGAACCTCTTTAGTAATTGTTATAGGCTTTTCACAGATTTTATCTTTTAACTCTTCAACCTGTCCTACTGTCCAAACTCTTGTGTCTTCTGGTAAGTCACCAATAGCTATTACAGTATTTACTATTCCTTTAAAGCCATCATCAATAACACCGCCAATAGTGCCACCTAAGTGCTCAAGGTTTTTAAACCCTTGTGTCTCTGCTGAAACATTTGTGATTGATAAAATAGTTGCTACTGATATTGCTAATATGTGCTTTTTCATATTTTTTTCCTATTATTTGATTGAATTATTATATTATTATATTATAAAGATCATTATGATCTATTAGAGTGGAATATTTAAGATTTTTTAAGTGAGTGGATATTAGTGTGTTTGGCGCTTTTATACCAAGCTTTAGCTTGTTTGAATTGTTGCTCAGTAATATCCATGTCCATCATTCTGAATAGCTTTACTTTATTGTTGGATTTAGTTTTGATAGGTTTCATACTTTCTAGCGGTAACAATGTAGCGCAGTGTGTTGTCTTTAGTAAATCCATCAAACGGCCAAGGGGTAACAAGCTTTAGTTCATCGATATTAGAAACTTTAATCTGCTCTTGATCGATGTCCATAATGCTAACATCGAGTACGCAATATTGGTATTCCATACCCATTTGATCGCTCAAGATAACCTGGTCATTAAGGTTGATGTTTTGTAAGAAAGTAAAATGATGATTAGCATGAATAACAACGGTAGAGCAATCACCCGGAAGATAGCTGTCCGATGATCTTCCTGGGCCAAATAACAATGTATCGTTTGAATGACCCTCCAACACGACAAAATCTTGATTTTGTGCTGGAAAATTTATCTGAAATACAGGGAATACATTTGATTGTGACCAGTGTCTTTGTTTGACAATTTTTCTCATTTATCATCCTTGAATAAAAAAACTACCGCTAATGGAAAGAGGAGTAACCATTAGCGGTAGAAAGTACCTCAACTATTAACAAAAAGGGAGGAATTAATAGTTGGTTGAGGTTCGTTAAAAATCTATAGTGTGTACATCTTGCTGTTTCTGCTGCTGCCCGCCCTACTCATACCCATGCCAACGCCAAACCCTAAAAACAAGGTAACGGCACTGATGATGGTTAAAAAGTCAGTTGTGTGTAGTGAACTATTAATAGATTGCAGAGAGCTAACTTGTGCAGATAGGTCTGTATTTATCTCATCTAGATCAAACAACTTATTTTGTAATTTGTTAAGCTCTAGTGATTGTGAATTATTATTTAGAATTTCAATATTAAGTCTTGATATTTCAGTTTCATGGGTCTCAATTTGTTTTCTCAAATCTTCTGCCAATTTATACTTAATTTTATAAATTCTATTCTTTTGATCTAGTTTGGTTTGTAGCTTGCTAGCCAATTCATTAGTTGGCTTTTTATCCGTTAAATATCTTGAAATCATAAAGCCTTGTTTGCCATCATGCTTAATCTGACTCCAGCCATTAGCTTGTTTTTTAATCAAGGTGACTGGTGTATTAATATTAAGCTGATTGATAACATTGTCTTTAGCAATCGTATCGTTAGCGCGCATTGGTATTTTGACCTGATCACCCACGTAAACCGTAGACTCAGCCATAACACCTGTTGACAACAACATAACAAGGAGGAGGTTTTTGCGCATATCTAAGATCCAATTAACTAAAAACAATGAGCACAGTATGGCCCTTGAAAATGAATCCACAATGTTTTAAAAATGTAGAGTTAATGAAGTTTGAATGAAGTTGCTTTTAAGCTACTTATTTATAATTTACAATACGCACTATCTGAACAAAATATACAGCCCTGCCATGCCCAATATTCTCCTAGTTGAAGATGACAAAATAATTGCTGAAGGCATTACTTTTTCATTAGAAAATGACTCATTTACAGTCAATTGGTGCGAGATGGGCAATGATGCGCTTAAGCAATTAGATGAGGCTAATATCGATTTAGTGTTACTAGATATCGGCTTGCCAGATATTAGTGGCTTTGATGTTTTACGCAAGATTAGGAAAACCTCAGAAATACCTGTGATTATTATTACCGCTAGAGGTGCAGATGAGGATATTGTATTAGGCCTTGAGGGTTTAGGTGCTGATGATTACGTTACTAAGCCGTTTAACAACCGTGTATTAATTGCTCGAATCCGTGCACAACTGAGACATGTTAAAGTTCAACCTGAAGCGTCTATAGTAATTCAAGATACGCCTTCTGAGCAAATATTTGAAATCAATAAAGATCTTCACCAAATCCTGTTTCATGGAGAGGTTGTAGGCCTTACTAGAGCCGAGTGCAAAATCCTAATGCATCTAATAGAAAAGCCAAACCGAATTCATTCAAAAGAGCACCTGCTTAACATCATGCACGACAGGCCAACAGGCGCTGGTGAAAACACAATCGTAACCCATGTTAGACACATCAGGATGGCGCTAAACAAGATTGATGTAGATAATGAGCATATCAAAAACCACAAAGGCCTGGGATACTCTTTAACATTATGAAACTAACCATTGGCGTTAAGCTGTTTATCACCTACTTTGTTATTACCAGTGCCATTGTTTGGTTTGTTACTGACAAGGTGTCTTTACGTGTCACTAAAGGTATTGATGAAGCTGCTGAAGATGTTATGGTTGATACGGCAAATCTCTTAGCTCAAGTGGCAGGTGAAAATATTATAGATGGCCATATCAATACTGACAAAATGCATAACTTAGTTGATAGCTATCTTAATCGAGAGCTAAATGCCAAAATTTATTCAGTTACTAAAAATAATCCTAACCTTCAAGTCTATATAACCAATAAAAATGGCATTGTTATTTACGATTCAACTGGTATTCGCAAAGGTAAAGATTACTCTCTATGGAATGATGTCTACGACACATTAAGAGGTAGATATGGCAAGCGCTCAAGTGCAATTGACCCTTCTATTAAGAATCCTAGCCCAGAGCAAAAGGCCATGTATGTGTCAGCGCCAATTTATCACAATAAAGAGATATTTGGCGTACTAACCACCATCAAGCCGACTGCTGATCTTAAGCCTTACATCATGGAGCAGAAAAAACATATTGAAGAATATGCCATCTATCTATTTCTGGTTTCATTATTATTTGGAGCAGGTGCAAGTTTTGTAGTGTCTAGAGGTACTGGCAAATTGGTTAAATACACCACCGCCCTGTCCAAGGGGGAAAATGCTGTAGCACCCAAGATTCGCCAAGTCGAGTTTTCAGAATTAGCTCGAGCGATTGAAAAATTGCGTGTTGATCTTGAAGGTCGAGAATATGTAGAAGAATACATCAACACCATGGCACATGAGCTAAGAACACCAATTACAGGCATTAAAGCTACTGCTGAGAACTTACTAATGCCGATGAGTAGTGCTCAGCGTGAACACTTTGTTAATAATATTCTTGATGCCAATAAGAGGATGGACATGCTGGTTAATCGCCTACTTAACTTGTCTCGCATTGAGCGTAGAGATCAGCTGGAAAATATTGAAAAAATTGACGTTAAAACTCTAATTAAAGATGTTGTTCAATCTCCTAGTCGCAAAGGTAATATCACTCGAAGAGGGATTAATGTTCAATACACGATTGAACGTAAATTTACGATTAAAGCTGAGAAGCTTCTTGTTGAGCAAGCGTTAGCCAATATTGTTGATAATGCCATTGATTTCACCCCGATAAACTCAATAATTGGCATTAAGGTTAGTGAGTCAAATACGCACGTAATTATCCAAGTATACGATCAAGGAAAAGGTGTGCCAGAGCACGCCAGAAAGCAAATATTTAGACGCTTCTTTTCTTCTTCAAGACCTGATACAGGTAAGCGTGGTAACGGCCTAGGGCTTAGATTTGTAAAAAAGATTATGAACCTTCATAATGGCACAGTCAGCCTAAAGAATCGCTTTATGGAAGATGGTGCTGTGGCGACTTTAAAGTTCCCGATAAAGTAACAACTAACAACTCACCCCTTGGCAATAATCTAAAGTTAATACACTGATTTTATCGCTTCACCTAGTTCTGCAATTGACTTAACGGTTCTTACACCGGCTTTTTCAAGCGCGTTGTATTTGCTTTCTGCTGTGCCACCACCACTTGTGATGATCGCCCCAGCGTGCCCCATTCTTTTGCCTTTTGGTGCGCTCACTCCAGCAATGTATGCAACAACTGGCTTTGTGACATTGTTTTGAATAAACTCTGCCGCTTCTTCTTCTGCAGTTCCGCCGATTTCACCAACCATGATAATAGACTTTGTTTCACTATCTTTTTCAAACATATCTAGTGTGTCAATAAAACTTGTCCCGGCAATAGGATCTCCTCCAATGCCAACACAAGTGCTTTGCCCGAGTCCTGCAATAGTGGATTGATTAACCGCTTCATAAGTCAAAGTTCCAGAGCGAGAAACGATGCCAACAGAGCCTTTTTTGTGAATATCTCCAGGCATAATTCCAATCTTGCATTCCCCTGGTGTTATGATGCCTGGGCAATTTGGGCCAATCATTCTGGCATTGTTATATCTAAGAGCGGCTTTTACTTCTATCATATCCATAACTGCAATACCTTCGGTGATGCAAACTATAAGCTCAATTCCAGAATCTGCTGCTTCGATAATACTGTCTTTGCAAAAAGGAGCGGGAACATAAATAACACTAGCATTTGCACCTGTGTCATTAACCGCTTTCTCAACGCTATTAAATACTGGCAAGTCAAGGTGGGTTGTGCCACCTTTACCTGGTGTTACCCCGCCTACCATTCTTGTGCCGTATTCTATTGCTTGAGTTGAGTGAAATGTGCCTTGCGCTCCAGTAAAGCCTTGGCAAATAACTTTTGTGTCTTTATTAATTAATATGCTCATTTTTATTCCTATAACGCAGCGCTTTCAATTGCAAGTTTGGTTGCTTTTGTAAGGTCTTTTGCAACCAATATATCTAAATCTTCATCTTCTAATTTTTTCAGCCCAAGTTCGGCGTTATTGCCTTCTAAGCGCACAACAAACTTAACATCAGTTTGAATCTTCTTGAGCGCCTCAATTATGCCGTCAGCAATAATATCGCAACGTACAATACCGCCAAAGATGTTAATCAAAATACTTTTAACGTTTTTATCGGATAGGATTATTTCCAAAGCTTTAGTAACCCTTTCAACTGTTGCGCCACCACCAACATCTAGAAAGTTTGCAGGGTCTCCGCCATGTAGCTTGATAAGATCCATGGTTGCCATAGCAAGTCCTGCACCATTTACCATGCAACCAACATTGCCATCAAGCGCAACATAGTTAAGCTCAAAGCTTTCAGCGTCTATTTCCCTTTCATCTTCTTGAGTAAGGTCGTGCTTTTTCTCTAATTCTTTTTGTCTATAAAGTGCATTACTATCTACTGAAACCTTGCCATCAAGACATAGTAAATTGTTTTCTTTGGTTAAAACTAAAGGGTTTACCTCAAGGAGTGATAAGTCGTTTTGCTTAAACATTGTTATCATATTTACAAGCATGGATTGTAATTCTCTATACAGGTCTTTTCCTTCTAGCCCAAGCGTGGTAAATATTTTTCTTACTTGATAAGGCATAATGCCAATTGCAGGATTTATTCTTGTAGTAATGATTTTCTCAGGGGTGTTTCTTGACACCTCTTCAATTTCCATGCCACCTTCAGTTGATGAGATGATTGCAATGCTTTCACTGCCCCTATCGACAAGCATACTTAAATAGAACTCACTAGATATATTGCAGACTTCTTCTATTAAGATGGTGTTTACTTGTTGCCCATTTTTATCTGTTTGATAGGTCACAAGGTTTTTACCTAAAAGGCTTTCTGTAAACTCTTGCGCTTCATCAACAGACTCTATAAGCTTAACACCTCCAGCTTTACCCCTGCCTCCAGCATGAACCTGAGCTTTAATAATCCACTTATTTCCTTTGAGTTGTTTTATGGCATCTGCTATTTCATGTGTTTTTGTAATAGTTGTACCAGTGGAGCAAGGTATATTAAAACTTCTAAATAAATCTTTTGCTTGATATTCGTGTAAATTCATATTGCCTACTTTTTGTTAATGGTGTGTATTGCTCTTTTGTCTACTGCAAGTGCTGCCTCATGAATACTCTCAGACAAGGTTGGATGAGCAAAAATCATCCTTGATAGATCTTCACTTGTGCCTTCAAATTCCATGGTTATTACTCCATTTGCAATTAGTTCTGATGCATTGTGTCCAACGATATGCATGCCTAATATTCTGTCAGTATTGCTATCTGCAAGTACTTTAACGAAGCCGTCAGTTTCACTTGCACTTTTTGCACGGCCATTTGCCATAAAGCTAAACTCTCCAACTTTATAGTCAACCCCACTTGTTTTTAGATCTTTTTCAGTTTTACCAACCCATGCAATTTCTGGATGCGTATAAATAACCATAGGCACTAAGTCATGGTTTATTTGGCTCTTTTGTCCAGCAATTCTCTGTGCAACTACAACCCCTTCTTCTGATGCTTTATGGGCAAGCATTGGGCCTTTAACAATATCGCCAATTGCATATACACCCTCTACACTTGTTTGGCAAAAGTCATCCACTTCAACCCTACCGCTATCGTTAATTTTGACGCCAGAATCTTTGTCTATACACCCTTCTAAATAAGGTTTTCTTCCTACTGCAACGATAACATTATCAAATTTTTCTGTTATTTCTTCTTGCGCTTTTTTATACTTAACCGTTGCAAATTTACTGGTTTCACTGACACTGATAACTTCAGCCCCGGTAAAAATGTTTAATCCTTGTTTTTTAAAATACGAAGCAGAGGTTCTAGATACCTTGCTGTCTGCTGTTGTCAAA
Organism: uncultured Candidatus Thioglobus sp.; assembly: GCF_963981275.1. Lineage (NCBI taxonomy): Bacteria > Pseudomonadati > Pseudomonadota > Gammaproteobacteria > Pseudothioglobaceae (SeqCode) > Candidatus Thioglobus > uncultured Candidatus Thioglobus sp. The sequence goes on from NZ_CAXCCZ010000005.1 coordinate 10,234, forward strand.
AATCCATCTCGCTCTAAGATAACAACTTCACTACCAAGCCTTCTCCATACGCTTCCTAGCTCTAAACCAATAGCACCCGCTCCTATAACGCATAGCTTCTTTGGGATTTTGTCTAAATCAAGAGCACCTTCTGAATCTATAATTCTCTTGCCAAGTTGCATATTAGGGGGTATGACAGACACTGATCCAGTTGCTAAAACAATGTTTTTTGCCGTAAGAATTTCTTCATTATTTTTGCCATCTATGAATGACACTTGTTTGTTTTTAAGCAGTTTTCCTGTGCCTTGTAGCCAGGTGATGTTGTTTGCTTTAAAGAGTGATGCTATGCCACCGGTGAGCTCACCCACTATTTTATCTTTGTTGGCCAGCATTTTCTTTACATCAATTTTGGCGTTGGCTTTGATGCCTAGATGCTCACTATTTTGTATGTTTTTAAATAAATGAGAACTTTCAAGCAGAGCTTTTGATGGAATACAGCCAACATTTAAACAAGTCCCGCCTAAAGATGGGTTGTTGTTTTTGTCAATCCATTTATCAATACACCCAACTTTAAAACCTAATTGTGCGGCGCGTATAGCGCTCACATAACCACCAGGACCGCCACCTATAATTATGATATCGTAGTTCATATTATTGCCTAAAGTTATAAATCTAAAACTATGCGAGTTGGATCTTCTATTGTGTCTTTAATATGACTCAAGAACATTACAGCATCTTTACCATCAATAATGCGATGATCATAAGATAGCGCTACATACATCATATCTCTAATGACAATTTCATTGTCTATCACAACCGCTCTTTTTTGGATGTTATGCATACCCAAAACCGCACTTTGCGGCGGGTTGATAATTGGAGTTGACATGAGGCTACCAAAAGTACCGCCATTGGTAATGGTGAATGTTCCACCGCTTATTTCTGATAATTCTAATTTTCCAGATTTAGCTCTTGTTGAAAAATCAATAATTTTGTTTTCAACATCTGCAAGCGATAATTCTTGAGTATCTTTTAAAACAGGCACAACCAAGCCTCTGTCTGTTGATACAGCAACACTGATATCACAATAGCCGTGATACACAATGTCATCTCCATCAATAAATGAGTTAACTGCAGGGAATTTCTTAAGGGCGTTTGTGGCTGCTTTGACAAACAAAGACATAAAGCCTAATTTAACACCGTGTTCACTTACAAATTTTTCTTGGTGTTTTTTGCGCATAGACATAATACTTGTCATGTCTACTTCATTAAAGGTAGTTAGCATTGCACTTTGGTTGGTTGCATCCAGAAGCCTTTTGGCGATAGTTTGGCGCATTCTACTCATTGGTACCCTTTCTTCTAGCCTTTCTCCAGCTCTCATAGGGGTGTCTTCTACTGGGGTTGTGGTGCTGCTTTTGTGGCTTGTAACATCTTCTTTTAGTATGCGGTTGTTTTTGCCAGAGCCAGCCACCTCTTCTTTTGATAAATCGTTGTCTATTAGCGCTTGTCTTACAGCAGGGCTTGTTTGAGGGGTTTTGTTGTCTTCTGCCACTGCAGCTTCCTTTTTGTTGACGCTAATATCTTTAATCTCAAGTTCTGCAAGTAGCTGACTTTCTATTACAGTATCGCCATTTTTGACAGAAATTTTTGTAATGACTCCGCTTTCTTCACTCACCACATCTAATACGACTTTATCAGTTTCTAGAGAAAACACAGTGTCGCCAGTCATTACTTCATCGCCAACATTTTTATTGATTTCTACTACAACAGCATCTGTAATGGATTCTGGAAAAACGGGTACTTTTATTTCTTTCATTTTATTGCTCCTCGCTTACTTCTTGCAAGCCTAACGCTTGTTCTATAATTATATTTTGGTTAATTTTATGTAGTTTCATATTGCCTTCTGCAGAAGCTGCAGAGGCGTTTCTGGCGACTGCATTTATAGTTAAGTTGTGAGCTTTAGCGCAATTATTAAATTGATGTCTGCTGGTGTACCATGCGCCTTGGTTGATTGGCTCCTCTTGACACCATATAAGCTCCTTAGCGTTTTTAAATACTTTTAGCTCTTTACTTAGATCGTCTCTTGAAAAAGGATACAGCTGCTCAATTCTGATGATTGCAACATCTGTAATTTTTTCCTCTGTTCTTCTGGTTAACAATTCGTAAAAAATTTTTCCACTACAAATAACGATTCTTTTTACTTTTTGTTTAACAATTTCTTCATATTGCTCGCCTATTATGGTTTTAAAACTCCCGCTGGTAAATTTCTCAATAGGAGAGTTTGCTAGAGGGTTTCTCAGTAAGCTTTTTGGTGTAAATATAATAAGTGGCTTGCGGTAGTCGCGTAGCATCTGCCTTCTTAACAAATGAAAGATTTGTGATGCACTTGTTGGTACACAAACTTGCATATTGTAGCGAGAGCAAAGTTGTAAAAATCTTTCTATGCGTCCGGATGAATGCTCTGGTCCAGCACCCTCAAGTGCGTGAGGAAGCATCATAACAAGCCCTGACAGACGCCCCCATTTCACCTCAGCAGATGAGATAAATTGATCGATCACAACTTGAGCGCCGTTGGCAAAATCTCCAAATTGCGCCTCCCAAATTGTTAATGAATTGGGGGCCGTGCTAGAGTATCCATATTCAAAGCCAAGAACAGCCACTTCTGATAGTACTGAATCCACAACGGTAACCGCCCCTTGTTTTTTGCTTATATGCTGAAGCGGGGTGTAAGATTCGATTCTTTTTTGGTTGTGCAAAACTGCATGACGATGGAAAAACGTACCCCTGCCAGAATCTTGCCCAGAAAGCCTGATAGAAAAGCCATCATTTGCCAAAGAGGCGTACGCTAGATTTTCTGCACAACCCCAGTCCATAGGAGTTTCTCCATAGGCCATTTTCTTTCTAGTATCTAGGGTTTTTTTAACAATAGGATGAAGTTCAAAATCTTTTGGAATTTTTAGTATTTTGTCGCTTAGTTTTTCAATATTTTCTTTGCTGAGTGAAGAAGTGTAGGGATCTTGCCAAGTTTTATTTTTAAACTTATCCCAGACATTTTCTCCTGTGCCTTTACTTGTCGATACGACCGACTCACCTTTTTTAAGCCTGTTGTAATAACTATTGACTATGTCATCTGCATCATTTTTATTAATGACACCTTGTGAAATTAATTTATCAGCATAACTTTGTCTCGTGGTTTTAAGGGCGCGTATTCGTTTGTACATATCTGGCTGAGTAACCGATGGCTCGTCAGCTTCATTGTGCCCATTGCGACGATAGCATACTAAGTCAATCACTACATCTTTTTTAAACTTCATCTTATAATCAATTGCCAAGTTTGTTGCAAAAACAACAGACTCTAAGTCTTCCGCATTGACATGAATAATTGGCGCATTAATCATCTTAGCGATGTCTGTGCAGTGCAGTGTAGAGCGGGCATCGTTCTGATTGCTGGTGGTAAAGCCAATTTGATTGTTGATCACTATATGTATTGTGCCATGAGTTCTATACCCTTTTGACTGCGACATGTTAAGGGTTTCCATTACCACGCCTTGGCCAATAAGTGCAGCATCACCATGGATGAGTATAGGCACAACTTGCGAGCCATCACTATCACCGATCACTTCTTGGTGGTAGCGAGAATACCCCTCTACCACAGGGTTTACAATCTCTAGGTGTGATGGATTAAAAGCAAGGGATGCATGAATTTTTCCACCACTTACGTTAATGTCAGAAGAGAAACCCAAGTGATACTTAACATCTCCAGTTTGGTCTTCTGATAAGTCAAAATCGTTATTAAATTCTTTAAATAACTGGTCTACTTTTTTGCCAAAAACATTAACCAAAACATTGAGTCGGCCACGATGAGCCATGCCCAAAGATATTTGTTTGGTTTTATAGTTGTCATTACAATGATTAATGATTTGGTTGAGAACGACGATAGTGCTCTCCCCGCCTTCTAAGGAGAATCTTTTTTGCCCAGTATATTTATTGTGTAGAAATTTTTCAAAAGTTTCTGCTGCACTAAGCTGCTCTAATACCCACTTTTTCTTCTCCTTTGTTAAATCAAACCCAGGGTAGTCTTTTTCTATTATTTCTTGTAAATATCTTTTTTCTTCAACGTTAACCATATGCATGTAATCAAAGCCCATGGTTGATACGTAGGTCTTTTTTAGCTGACTTATAATGTTTTTTAACGTGGTTTTATTTAAGCCAAAAAAAGAGCCTGTTTTAAACTCTGTGTTTAGATCATCATTTGTGAGTCCGTAGCTTTCGGTATTTAAATCAAATGTAGTAATATTACTGTTTGCCCTACCCAAGGGATCAAGATTGGCAAAAAGATGTCCAGTAAATCGATAAGCGTTAATTAATTGTAGAACAGACTGTTGCTTTTGATGGTATTTATCTGTATTACTATTTGCAGTGTAATTTTTACCATTTTGGTTAAAATTATTTTTGCCGTAATTTATAAAACGATTATTTATATCAGTTAAATCATCGTCTAAATAATTAAGATTTGCCGGATGTACTAAATATTCTTCTTTCATTTTTTTGATATTTTTTTTGTATTAAGAGATTTTTTTCATTCTATTGTACCCCCAGGATGATTGAGAATATGGAGGTGGTAAAAATAATAATGATAGAAATTCATAATATGATGTAGAAAGTTTTAACTGTTAATGCTAATAGTGTTGTACTTAATTTTTGAATTCAAGGAGTTGATTTACCCCCTATTACAGCAGTATTCACAGGTTTTTTTAATATCAGGCTAGCTTGATAATTGAGTCTCATTTTAGCTGCTAAAAATAGATATTTGATTTGTGAAAGAAATATGAGCCAATATTGTGGCCAAAGAAACCTTGAAATTTGATGGTATTTTAGGTTTCTGATTCAACTTTATTTTTAAAGTGATAATGTTGTTTTTTATTATTCAGATGGTGAGTAATTATTAGGCTTGTGCAGTTGAATAGGCTGATAGCCTAAATTAATATAATCATTAATCTTGGCAGGGCCACTAACAGCAACATCAACAATATCAATATAGCCATCTGGATTTATACCGAACCATGAAGAATGTGTGCCACAAACGTGTAAGTCAATATTTTCTTGTTGCACAAGACCCTCTAAGATAGCTATTGCTTTTTGTTGGCTTTTCACTCTACTTTTCAAGAGTTGAAATTGTTCACGACCATGAGACACGACAGCAATCTCTATATTTGGATATTTTTCTTTCAACTGTATCTTTAGGTCTTTAATCATGGGTGCGGCCCATTTCCAAGTTTTTTTATCACTTTCAATTAGCTCAAATACAACCCCCTCGGGTTCATTATCAGACTCTAGAAGTTGATTAACATAAGGGTTGGAATAATTCGCCATTAGAGTGCTACTTAATAGTAATAATATTAGCGCCTTAAATTTGATCATGTGCGATATCCCCATCTTCCCCTGTTCAACTACTATTGTAGTACTTACGCTTTATAATGGCAAATATGTCTAATCAGATTTTTAATGTTCAGCTAAATAAAAATAAGCAAAATTTTGAATGTCCAGAGCACAATTCAATTCTTGAAGGTGGTTTGCGTCATGGTTTGGCAATGCGTTATGAGTGTAGCAATGGCACTTGTGGGGTGTGCAAGGCTAGGCTTATTAACGGTGATATCAAAAAAATTAAGCACCATGATTACGCACTAAGTGCTGATGAGCTGGATAATCAGGAATTTTTAATGTGCTGTCATGCACCAGGTTCTGAGCTTGAACTTGAAGTTGATTTGATTGGCGATGTACGCTCAATTCCTGTCCAAGAGATTCAAATCAAAATTAAAAATATTCATTTTGTTAGTGATGATATGGCCATTGTTAGTGTGCGCACGCCTAGATCTAAAACCCTGCAGTTTATGGCAGGCCAGGATGTTGAGTTAAGCTTCAAGGGTGTGGTTTCTCGTTATCCTATTGCTTCTTGCCCTTGCCATGGTATGGAGCTTGAATTTCATATTAGAAATATTAAAGCTAATAAATTTTCTCAATTGGTTTTTTCTAAACAGATTAAAGACAAGAGTAAGCTTGACCTTACTGGTCCTAAGGGGGTGTTTGTACTTAAAGAGACATCTACTAAGCCCATGGTATTTATTGCATGGGATGGCGGCTTTGCGCCTATTAGAAGCTTAGTTGAGCATGCTTTTTCATTGGAAATGTCAAATCCAATGACTTTTTATTGGGCCTATCCTGCTAGCGACCCTGCGCCCTATTTTGATAATCATGCACAATCTTGGCATGCGGTGATGGATGACTATCATTATCAAACCGTTGCTTGTGAGTTTGATCGATCAAACGAAAATGATTGTCATAAAGTCGCCAAACAAATTTATGATTCGCTGGATCATGATATGGTTAATCAATCAGAAGTCTATATTTCAGCGCCGGCAGAAGTGTTAATTTATCTAGGTGAATTTCTACTTGAAAATGGTTTGAATGAGTCCCAATTAATTGCCTCACCAATTTAGTCAGTTTTTAGAGAAAACAAGCTTGTTTTTGTTGAATTTTTAGCTAATTATTTTTGATGTTATTGTCACATCAGGCTTTGCGCTTTTTATTATAAAAAAGTAATATTATCACATCATAAATTAATGATATTTTTTAGCAAAAATGACTAAAAATTATTTTATTTTTTTTTAATCTCGCAATCCCTTTTGCACCAATGAGTTTGGCTATTTAGAGCATTTTTTGAGACTTTTGCCTCTTGCAAAAAAACCCAAAACACACTATATTTAGTTGCAGTTATCTTTTACGAACACTATATGTAGTGTTTCATACTCGGGGGAGCAAATGAACCAAAATATTAAAGTCACTAAGCGCAACGGCCAGCAAGAGCTGATCGATATGGAGAAAATCCATCGGGTTGTGCATTGGGCTTCACAAGACCTAAAAGGGGTAAGTGTGAGTCAAGTTGAGATCAACGCTCAGCTGGCTTTTTTTGACGGAATTAAGACCGAAGATATTCATGAAACCATTATTAAATCAGCTGCTGATTTAATTTCAACAGAAGTGCCAGATTATCAATATTTAGCAGCTCGATTGGCTATTTTTCATTTGCGTAAAAAAGCCTTTAAATCTTTCACGCCACCTGCCCTTTTTGATCATATTAAAAAGTTTACTGATTTGGGTATTTATGACCAAGACATTTTAAATAAATACACGCAAACTGAAATCCAGGAGCTGGATGAGTATATTGATCATTGGCGTGATATGAAGTTTTCATACGCTGCGGTTAAACAGCTTGAAGGTAAGTACTTGGTGCAAAATCGAGTGACGGGCGATATTTATGAATCACCTCAACAGCTTTATATGTTGGTGGGTATGTGTCTATTCCAGGAGTATGAAGCAAAAGCTAGAATGTCTATTGTTAAGCGTTTTTATGACGGCGTTTCAAACTTTAAAATTTCACTGCCAACGCCAATTATGGCGGGTGTACGTACGCCAACGCGCCAGTTTTCATCATGCGTACTGATTGAAGCGGACGATGATCTTGATTCCATTAGTGCAGCAGCAGGTGCGATTGTTAAGTATGTTTCTCAGCGTGCCGGTATTGGCGTTAATGCGGGCAGGATTAGAGCAATTGGCAGCCCAATTCGTAATGGTGAGGCAACCCACACAGGTTGTATTCCTTTTTATAAACATTTTCACACGGCTGTTAAGTCTTGTTCTCAAGGTGGTGTTCGTGGCGGTGCAGCCACCCTTTTCTATCCCTTGTGGCATTTAGAAGTTGAAAGCTTATTAGTGTTAAAGAATAATACAGGCACAGATGAAAATCGTATTCGTCACTTGGACTATGGCGTGCAATTTAATGGCATGATGTATCAGCGCTTTTTAGCGGATGGAGATATTACTTTATTTTCTCCGCACGACGTACCAGGTTTGTACGACTCCTTTTTTGAAGATCAGGCTGAGTTTAAGCGTTTATATGAAATGTATGAGCAGGATGATTCCATTCGCAAAGAGACAATTAAGGCCAGAGATTTATTTGCCAAATTTATGCAAGAGCGTGCCAATACCGGGCGTATTTACTTGCAAAATGTTGATCATTGCAATACCCATGGTGCTTTTGATCCAAAAGTTGCGCCAGTGCGTCAGTCTAACCTTTGTATGGAAATCACCCTACCAACTAAACCTTTACATTCGGTTCAAGACGAAAATGGTGAGGTGGCTTTGTGTACACTATCAGCAGTAAATTTAGGCGCATTAGACTCTATCGATGAGCTAGAGGATATTACCGACATCATTGTACGCGCTTTAGACTCACTATTAGATTACCAAGATTATCCGCTTAAGGCAGCAGAGATTGCCAGTATGAACCGCCGAACTTTAGGTATTGGTGTCACTAACCTGGCTTATTACCTGGCAAAAAATAATGCTAAATATTCTGATGGATCGGGTAATAATATGGTTCACGATACCTTTGAGGCTTTGCAATATTACTCGCTTAAGGCATCTAATATTCTTGCCAATGAAAAAGGCGCTTGCCCTTCTTTTAATGAAACGCACTATGCGCAAGGCATTATGCCAATCGACACTTATAAGAAAGATGTAGACGGCTTTTGTGATTGTGAGTTGAAGCTAGATTGGGAGCAGTTGCGCCAAGATATTAAAGCAACGGGGTTACGAAATTCAACACTTACTGCGCTGATGCCGTGTGAAAGCTCTTCACAAATCTCTAACTCAACTAACGGTATCGAACCACCAAGAGGTTTTGTATCAGTTAAGCAATCTAAAGACGGTATCTTAAAGCAGATTGTGCCCGATTATGAAGCGCTTAAGGATAAGTACGAACTACTTTGGGATATTAAAGATAACGAAGGTTATTTGCAGTTATGTGGCATTATGCAAAAATTTGTTGATCAATCGATTAGTACCAATACTCATTATGACCCTGCTCAATTTAGTGGCAATCGAGTGCCAATGAAATTGTTCTTAATGGATCTTTTAAAGGCTTACAAGTACGGTGTTAAAACACTTTACTATCATACAACACGTGATGGTGGCGGTGATGATATGCTTGAAAAAGAAGATGATAACGCCTGTGCTGATGGCGTTTGCAAGTTGTAAAGTATTTAGGAATTAATTATGTCATATTCTATTTTTAGTAAAAAAATTGTCAATACTTTAACCCAGCCAATGTTTTTTGGTGATTCGGTTAACGTGGCGCGCTTTGATAAGCAAAAGTTTGAAATGTTTGAAAAACTGACTGAAAAACAACTGTCATTTTTCTGGCGCCCTGAGGAGATTGATGTCTCTAAAGATAAGATGGATTTTGCAAAACTATTACCTAATGAAAAGCATATTTTCTTATCTAATTTACAGTATCAAATTCTATTAGATTCGGTGCAGGGTCGTAGCCCTAATATTGCTTTTTTGCCAATTGTCTCTTTGCCGGAGCTAGAGAATTGGATTGAAACTTGGAGTTTTTCTGAGACTATCCACTCACGCTCTTATACGCATATTATTCGCGCCATTGTGAATGAACCAGGCGCAGTATTTGATGACATTATGAAAACCGAGCAGATTATTGAGCGTGCTGAGAGTGTCTCTAAACATTATGATGAGCTAATCAAGTGTTCACAAGCATATTTGCTTCATGGTGCGGGCACGCATGACTTAAATGGCGAGCAAACTACGATTGATCTCAGATGCCTAAAGCGCAAACTGTACTTAACCATTATGTCGGTTAATATCTTAGAAGCGGTTCGTTTTTATGTATCGTTTGCTTGTTCATTTGCTTTTGCTGAGCGCAAAGTGATGGAGGGAAATGCCAAGATTATCAAGATGATTGCTCGAGATGAAGCGTTGCATTTAACTGGCACTCAACATATGATTAACCTTATTTGTGATGGTAAGGACGATCCGGAGATGGCTACTATTGCTGCCGAGTGCGAAGAAGAAGTGATAACAATGTTTAAGGAGGCTTGTGAACAAGAAAAAAATTGGGCTGAATACTTGTTTAGAGATGGATCTATGATTGGTCTTAACGCTGAAATTTTAAAACAGTATCTTGAATATATTACCAATATTCGTATGAGCGCCATTGGCCTTAAGCCTCTATTTGAGGAGCGCACCAATCCATTGCCATGGATTAATCATTGGCTTGATTCTGATAATGTTCAAGTTGCCCCTCAAGAGACGGAAATCACCTCGTATTTAGTGAGTGCGATCGATAACACATTGGATGAATCAGATTCTGATTTTGGAGAATTTGAACTGTAGTTTGATTGTATGTTTAAAATTGATGTTGAGAATGTTAATGGTAAAACCGAATCGCTCTATGTGTATGGCGAGCAGTCGATTTTAACGGAGCTCGAAGAGCACAATGTGCTGGTTAATTATTCGTGTCGCCAAGGGCATTGTGGCTCTTGTGTATTGCAACTACTTAAGGGGGATGTGATACATCAAGAGAGTCTAGTGCCTTTGTCCCAAGGTGAGATTCTGGCATGCCAAGCCAAGCCTATTACTGATATTAAAATTACCTCAAGAAATTGACAGACTGTTGAGATAGTCAAGCACCTCTGATTGATTCCCTTTAAAGACAACTCGATTTAATTTCTTTTGAATTTGATAGCTGTACATTGGATCGTAATAATCAACCAATAATGATTCAACCACAGGGATGAACCCATCAAAGCTATTGGTATTTTGATGTATCTCTAAAGCCTTCTCGACTTGCAGTTTCATTACTTTATAGCGCTCAAGCCCCAATCTTTTTTGAATTTTTTCTAAACTTCTTAGCCAATAACTAGAAAAATTATTAAAACCATTGATGTGATCTTGGGCGAGAAAGTTTTGACACATGTTGATTACATAGGCGTCCATGCTTACTTGAATGCGCTCCTCTGTTGTCGCATCAAGCAAGATCAAATCTGCCTGTGAGGTTTTGTTTTTGACACAATCTGGAATGTGTACTGTACCCACATTAGCACCCTCATCCTCAAACACCAAATGAGAATAATTTTGCTTTTTAATCAGTTCGCTAGCCAATGCATTTTCAAAGGCAATTTGGGTGGGTTGAGCGGTAGTTGTGTTGCCAAATGCAGAGCCTCGATGGTTGGCCAATCCTTCCAAATCAATCATGGGTTTAATATGCTCGAGCAGTAAAGTTTTGCCGCAGCCTGTTTGGCCACCAATAACAATAGGGGATACTTGATTCATGATGCGCTCAGTTTCATCGATTAAATATCGACGTAACGCTTTGTATCCCCCTTTTAGGCGTGGATAGTCAATACCTGAGGCTTCAAAGATCCATTGCTGTGTGATTTGACTACGCAAACCACCACGAAAGCAATATAACGCACCATTCGGATTATTTTTTATAAATTTAAGCCATGCATCAACTCGCTCTTGCTTAATATCGCCTTGCACTAATTCATGGCCAAGCTGAATGGCTTGCTCCTGGCCTTTATTTTTATAACACGTGCCAACCTGATCGCGTTGCTCATCGCTCATTAGTGGTAGGCTTTGTGCATTGGGAAAGGCGCCTTGTGCGAATTCAATGGGTGCACGTGTATCAAATAAAGGAGTTTGGTTGACGATTAAAGTATGAAAATCTTCAATTTGAGTCAGCGTCTTAGGCATTGATTTTAACCGTGGTTTGTTTCTGGGCAATGATCTCGCCAATCGCCTCAAGTGTAAATCCTGCTGAGCGCATGGTATTTTCAAATTCAGTTTGGGCTTTATGATTAACCATAATGAGTAAACCACCACTGGTTTGCGGGTCACAAATGATAGATTGCACTTCGCTACTCATTGAGCTTAGGTGGTGCCCATAGCTATCAAAATTTCTTTGAGCGCCACCTGGAGAGCACCCGTCAGCTAGATAATCTTTAATATTTGGTAAAATTGGTACTTTTTGATAATCAATAGTTGCAGAGACTTTAGAGCCTTGACAGACCTCAACCAAGTGCCCACCTAGGCCAAACCCAGTTACATCAGTAATGGCGTTGACACCGTCAATTTTTGCCAGTTTGGCGCCAATATCATTCAGCTCACACATAGTATCAATAGCTCGAGTTTCATCCTCTTTGGTGATTTTCTTTTGTTTTTGCGCTGTGGTCAAAATACCAATACCTAAAGGTTTGGTTAGATAGATTTTGTCACCCACTTGTGCTTTTGAATTTTCTTTAAGATGTTTGATTGCCACCCTGCCAGTAACCGCCAAGCCAAAAATAGGTTCTGGTGCATCAATACTATGCCCCCCTGCCAGAGAAATGCCTGCTTCAATACAAACGCTGCGCCCGCCTTCAATAACTTGTTGGCCAACTTCGGGTGGTAGCTTGTCTAGCGGCCAGCCAAAAATTGCAATGGCCATAATGGGCGAGCCACCCATGGCATAAACATCACTAATGGCGTTAGTGGCTGCAATACGACCAAAGGTATAAGGGTCGTCAACAATTGGCATAAAGAAGTCAGTGGTAGAGATAATGGCTTCGCCATTGCCTAAATCATAAACTGCAGCATCATCACGAGAAGCGTTGCCCACCAATAAATTTTGATCGTTAATATCTGTGAGTGATGACTCTAGAATGGTGTCTAAAACTTTAGGCGAGATCTTACATCCACAACCTTGTCCATGGCTGTATTCAGTGAGTTTTACGTTCAGATTTGATGACATTGATAATATCCTTTTTCCTAATTTTGTGCTGGGCGTTTTTATAAATATTCGCCTCTAATTGTTGTAATATCTCAGCTAACTCAGCCATATTCAGTGGCAAAAGCAAGTTAAACAAAGCTTTATCGCCCCTAGCAAGCTTGATTTGATTGGTTAAATTTTTGTCTGTATTTGGCTTTTTATGTTTAAACCAGATAAGCAAGGTGCTGATAAGTCCGCCAATAACAACACCTAGCAACAGATAGATGTATTTTAAATTGTTAGCCGGTAAATTGCCAGCCATGTTTACTGTCTTTTTAACTGTCTTGTTGGCGATCTTTTGCACAGCTTGAGCGCCCTCAACTTGAACGTCAATAGACTGGGTGGTAACGCTCTTTTTGCGTTGAGTATTTTTGTCAAAATAGTCTAGTGTAAAGCTTGGAATGGTGAAATTTTGATCTGCAACAATGGCAAATTTTTGTTGCCATTGGTTGTAGCTAAATTCAGATTCGTCGCTATAAACAGTAGTATTTTCAATGTCAAGATGGTATTTTTCAATATCTTCAAAATTACCCTGACCATAGATTGTAATGGTTAGGTTGAGTGCCTGTCCTTGCTTGATATTGGCTTTGTCAATGTTGGCTTTTATCTTTAGATTGCCAAATATTCTAAGCGCCTCTGGCAGTGGCTTAACCTTTAGAGTTAGTGAATTGGAGTGTATTTTTTTAATTCGATCAGTCTGGCCTAGTGAGGAAAATCCGCCAAAGACATTGTTACTACGCTTAGCGATATTGGCCACCACACTTGGAATGGTAAAATTGCCAAAGTCATCAGCACTGACTCGATAAATTAATGTATGAATGTTGTAATCTTCATCAGTAGTTTGATTAGACTTGGGTTTTTTTATGAACAACAAGCCTTTAACTTCTGGCATGATAATACTGACTTGATCGCCCATTGAGGGTGACTTTCTCTCTTTAAAGGTCACTTTCAGTTCGAGCTCATCTCCTAAAAACATCGTTTGTTTGTTTGTTTCAATTTCTAAGATGTGATCATCCCCAGCTTTGGTTTGAGTGGGTTGTTTAAGGGTGATTTCAATTGGTTGAGTGGTTTGCTCGCTACCATCTACCATAACTGTGTAGGCGGGTATGGTTAAGCTTTCATGGGGTTTAATAACAAATGATTTGCTACTTTGCCTGGAGCGCTGGTTATTTATAATGCTAATTTTTTGAGCATTACTCGTATATAAAACAGGATTTTCTTCAATTGCTTGAATACTAGGAAAGATAATATTATTGCCATTTGAACTAATGGTTAAAACCACTTGATCGCCTGGATAAAACCACGATTGATTGACGCTTGCTGTACTAAGGCTGAGTACAGGTGCACTAATCAATAAGAGCAGACTACCAAGGATTTTGTGCATTTTTATCATGTTGTTTGGTTAGAGGAATCATAAGTGTTCTAAGTTCTTTATTGAGTGATTTTTCCCAGCGTTGTTGTTTGATTGTATTGAGTTTCTTTCTTTGTTGTTGCTTGTTTTTTGGCTTTTCTTTGGTTTTATTTTTTTGAGAATTTTTCTTCTGTTTGTTATTTTTCTTGTTTTTATCTTTGTTATTTTTTTTACGCTTTCTTTTTTGTTTTTTGAGTAGCTCTAGGTTAAATAAGGCGTCTTCATCTTTTTTGATTGTTAGTGCTTCCTGGTAGCTTTCAATCGCTTCATTGATTTTGCCTGATTTGGCATATGCATTGCCAGAATTATATAAACGATCAAAGGTTAAATCTGTTTGCTTAATATCTTGGTATTTTTCTAGCGATTGTTTATATAAGCCTTGTTTATATAGGCTATTCGCCTGATTTAATAGCGCAGCATCATTGTTTATTTTGCTAAATTTATCCCCTGCAAGTTGATAATTTTGATCTTCATAGGCTTTATTAGCTTGATGAATGCTAACAAAGTCAAACAGTCCGGCTTGTGTGTTAATTGATAGTAGTAGTAACAATAGAAATTTCATGATTTTTTCGGTAATGAGAAAAAAGCAAAAAACAGCAAAAACAGCGCAAGTAACAAGGGGTAGTAGAATAATTGACGTTTTTGAATTATGCTTGTTTTTTTACTGCTTGAATGTTGTTTAAAGTGGTTGATAAATACTGACAAATCATGCTTGTTTAGCGTGTACTTTAGGTAATCTCCCTGGGTTTTTTTAGTCAGATTTTTAATCTCTAGATTCTCCTTAACAATCACCAGATTGCCATGAGTATCTTTCAAACTGCCTGTTTCAGTTTGAATACTACTGCCACGTTCGGAGGAGATGTCAAATACAAACACCTGTATATTATTGTCGATTGCATAGTCAATTTCATCTTCAAAATTGTTACTATCACCACCATCGGTCAATAATAATAATTGCTTGTTGCTGCTATTGTCAAACAAATCATTGGCTGAGTTTAGAATGTTAGCTACACTGGTTCCGGTGAGGCTGATGCTGTCTAAGCGTAGATTTTTAATTAGAAATTTAAGACTATTTAAATCATCTGTTAGTGGCGATATTAAAAATGCCTGATTGGCAAATCCTAAAATTGCCAGACGAGTGTTTTCAATATTATCAAGGCTTGCTAGTAGTTTGTTTTTGGCAAATTCAAAGCGGTTTGGGTAGATGTCGTTTGCAAGCATGGATTTTGACATATCAATAGCAATCACCACGTCACTAAGTTGTTTGTTTAGCTTTATCTCTCCAGCTTCAAGTGTTGGTCTGCTAAGTGCTAATAAAATTAGCAACATGCTTAATAGTAGTAGCCTTAAGCGTGTTTTGGTCGATATTTTATGATTATTAAGGCTGATTTTGTTCAGCACTTCTGCTGAGAATAAGTCTTCAATATGACTATTCTTGCTATGAATAAAAAACCATAGAAAGGACACAGGAATGGCTAAATATAGCGGCGCTATTTGTTCAAATTCCATGTATTTTTCCGCCAAAAATAAATCCACAAAAATATCAAAGCTAGGCTAAGTGGGTAATGAAAATAGTAGATTTTTTTTTCATATTTGTTGATATTGATCTCACTTTTTTCCAGCTGGTTAATTTGCTTGTAAATATCTTCAATGCTTTTTTGACTATTTGCTGAGAAGAATTTGGCACCTGTGCTATTAGCAATGTGCGACAAAATATCGACGTTATAGTCACGCTGATCACCCACGGCAACAGTGTAAACCTTGATCTTGTTTTCTTTAGCACGCTCAATGGCCA
Organism: uncultured Candidatus Thioglobus sp.; assembly: GCF_963981275.1. NCBI lineage: Bacteria > Pseudomonadati > Pseudomonadota > Gammaproteobacteria > Pseudothioglobaceae (SeqCode) > Candidatus Thioglobus > uncultured Candidatus Thioglobus sp. The sequence continues at coordinate 26,083 of NZ_CAXCCZ010000005.1, forward strand.
TCTCGAGAGGGACACTATTTGTATTATCCTTGCCATCGGTTAACAAGATGGCAATTCTCTCCTTGGATTTAGAATTATTAAATAGTTTTGAACTTAAGAATAACGCCTCATACAGTGCGGTTTTGCGCTTACCCGCAACACCAATTTCGATATTACTCAGCATTTTGATAACGCTTTTTTTGTCATAAGTTAGCGGTACAACCGTATAAGCAAAATCTGCAAAAACACTCAGCGCTATTTTGTCAGTTTTTCGTTTTGAGATAAAGTCAACCATAATGGCTTTAACAATTCTAAATTTGTCTAGATGCGCCATAGAGCCGGAGGCGTCTAAAATCAAGGATATTTCATGACCTTTTGAGTTGTCCAATATGATTTGCTGAGTTTTGATCGGACTTGATAGGCCGATGATTAACAAGCTAAGAATGGCCAGTCTTAGTGTGTTGAGTAACCACTGTCTAGATCTAGTTAAACTGCCAAGCAACTCAGTATTTGGAAAATAAATAGCCCGTTTTTTTTCTTTACAAAACAACACGCAAGCAACCGCCAAAACAAGCAGTAGCAAAACATAAGGATATTCAAAGCTAAACATGAATAAAGCCTTTGATTGTTTGTATTAAATTCGCATCAAGACTGCCCACTTGCTTTTTGTATTTATAAGCTTCTAGCTCATGATTGATTTGCTCAAACTGAGCTTGATTGTCATCATTGCATAGGTATTGCGCGTACTTTTTAAAGTGGTATGCGGTGATTTTACTATTTGAAAAATCAAGATTTTGCAATTGTTCTAGAGCGAATTTTTTATCTTCATTGCGCCTAGATTTAGACATTAGCCAATAAGCCCAGGTAATGACTAGCAGTACGATAAAAACCACCACTAAAAAATAGATTAACGAATCATCGGCAATGGTAACAATTGGCTTGATATCTTTTAACTGACTCATGAGCGTAGAATTTGGCTTAACTTGATAAAGGCATTATCACAAGTATAGAGTTTGCCAGCATTGATGCGATGCTTGGCAAAATGTGAGAAAAGCTTATTATCCTGATTGTGCAGTTTAGTCTGATACTTTAAAGCCAATTTTTTGCCAATATTTGCTTTAACACAGCCTCCATGCTCGGGATTAATTAAATCTAGCTCAGCGCCAAAGTTAGGGTTTTCCTCGAGTTTATCTCGCACAATTATGGCGTTTGCCTGATGTTTGTGTGCAATTAATGAATAGTCATGATCATGATAAAAATCGCCAATAATAAAGGCCATTGATTTTTTCTGTTGCAGTAAGTAGTGGCTAAGTTCTTGAAAATCAAACTTGGTTTTTAATAAATCCCAGGACAAAATTGCCTCAATAGCTCGAAGCGCATCACCGGTATTGTTAAGCTGGAATAAGGATTGAGTTTTGTCAGCAAAAAAGACCAGCTGAGTCTGGTTTTGTTGTTTAATGGATGAGCAACCTATAAGGGCAATAATCTCGGCAATGGCCTCACTTTTAAGCCGTTGAGAGCCAAAATGCAAGCTGCTCGATAGTGCAATACAAATCACCACATTGATTTGCTTGTTCTCATTAAAGATATTGGTTTGCAATTCGCCCGTTTTACCACTGGCCGAGAAATTAATTTTACGAATGTCATCGCCAGCCTCATACGGGCGTATTTCGCAAAAATCTAATCCCTCACCACGTATTTTTGATAACTCTCCAGCTGACTTGTTGGTAAAAACATGTTTTTTAGCGCGTAGTAGTATCTCTTGAGCTAGCATGGTAATGTCTAGGGTGTTTTTATCGCCTTGAGTATTTTTTGGATAATCGAAGCTGCACTAATGTTGTCTGCTTGAGCTTGATAGCTAAGCACAATTCGATGCTGTAAAACTTCGGTCACCATGCTTGCCACATCGAGCGGCGTGACAAAATCATTGCCACGTATGAGCGCTTTAGCACAGCTGGCTTTGAATAAGTCAATACTGGCTCTCGGGCTTGCGCCAAATTCAATGAGATCTTTGATATCAGTCAGACCATAGTTTTCTGGATAGCGTGTTGCAAATACAATTTCAATAATGTATTGTTTGACCGCCTCATCCATATGAACCTGTTTGTATGACAATCGAAGGGCGCTAATATCTTCTATATTTGCCACCTGATTAACCGCCTCAAATCCATTAACAGCTACGCGATTAACCACTTCTAACTCTTCATCTGGGGTGTTATAGTCTAGAACAGTTTTTAGCATAAAACGGTCAAGCTGCGCCTCTGGTAGTTGGTATGTGCCCTCTTGCTCTACCGGGTTTTGTGTGGCCATAACCAAAAATGGCTCATCAACTTTAAAGCTCTCATTGGCAATGGTTACTTGTTTTTCAGCCATTACTTCAAGCAGTGCAGATTGTACTTTGGCAGGCGAACGATTAATCTCATCAGCCAGCAAAAGGTTGGTAAAAATTGGCCCTTGCTTGATGCTAAATTCACCGCTTTTTGGGTTGTATATTTGAGAGCCTGTAAGATCACTAGGCAGTAAGTCTGGGGTAAATTGTATGCGCTTAAAATCAATACCTAAGGCTTTTGCCAATGTATTAATAGCGGTGGTTTTTGCAAGTCCTGGCACACTTTCTACCAGGATATGCCCACCTGTAATTAAACCGATGAGCAGGTTGTCAACCAAATTATCTTGACCGATAATAACTTTTTGAATTTCAGTTTTAATTGTATTGATCATAATTAAAAAATTATTGCTTTATGCTGGGTAGGCGCTTTCTAATTTTTCGTAGAGCTGTTCAGGAGTTAGATCGGGATTATCATCCATGATTTTAAAGGCGATAACGTTATCCTCTACCTCACCCCACATCTTTACATAAGAGCCATCTTTGTAGCCGTGGTCTTGTCTGAATGTATTGAGCTGATTTTTCACCAGATAGCGCTTGTACAGTTCTGGTACGTCCATTTCCATGTGTGCGATTGCTTGGAAGAATAATGCAAATAATTGGTATAAAGAATTTTGAGATTGATCAACATTGGCACTGGCAGAGATGGCTATAATTTTTTCTAAAATCTCAACTAATTTTTCAGGATCGGTGTCGCGCTCAGGCTTCATGTCGTTATAGATTTCAGCAAAACCCGCATCACCAAAATGAATGGCTTCAGACATTAAAAAATGCCAAATATCAACCAATTCAACTTTGGCATTTTCAAGGTCTGGCTTTGCCTCTAAATCTTTCCAATGCTTCCAATTAAACGAGTCAATTGCCTCAGCAGCCTCCATATAGATACAGCGTAACCACGAAATCTGACGCCCTTCTTTAGTAGCACCTTCGGTCCAGATGGTGCCGTTGGTTGCATCATTAAGCTTTTGTTGAAGTTCGAACATTTGTTTAATTTGATTCATGTTATTTCTGTATCTTTGAGTTGATAATTAATAATTATTATATAGTGACAAGCTTTTGATTTAAGCTTGAAATGGGCTGAGTTTTCTAATGGCTATAATTAATACACCAACTGTCATAGCAAGGCTAATTGGGGTAACAACATACATCATGATAATCGGCAATAAGAATGGCAATTCTCGACCAAAATATGTCAAAAAATGCAGTTGATCAATGTTGTGCATGATGATGCTACCACCGACCATGAGCATCGCAATCATACCAATCCAAGCTAGAGTTGCCAATACTCTTGGCATGCCTTTGATCAGTAAAGATCCGATACCTTGATAAAGGCTATTTTGCTTTTCTTTTAAATAAAAGCCCACATCATCCATTTTAATAATCATGCCCACAATGCCGTAAACAGCAAAGGTGGCAATTAAACTAACAATGATGAGTACGCCTAGCTGGGTTGAGAGTGGCTCGGTTGCCACAGATGCAATAGTAAGCGCGATAATTTCAATGGATAAAATGGTATCCGTTCTTACTGCTGAATTCACTGTTACATCCTCTGCTGCGCTTAAATCTTGCGTGTCTGGTATAGAGTGTTCATGTGCGTGGTCATGCTCTTTAATGAAGCCTAATTTCTCACCAAGTGATTCTGTGCCCTCATAGGCTAAATATGAGCCGCCTAGTACTAATATTGGCGCCATAATCCACGGCGCAAAATAAGTAATAAGTATGGCGATTGGAATCATGAGGGATTTGTTGCGTAATGATTTTTTGGTAATTTTCCAAATAACCGGCAGTTCTCGTTTTGCCGCTGTATTGCTTACGTATTGCGGAATGGTGGCCGTATCATCAATCAAGATACCTGCTGTTTTAGATAATGATTTAGCCGTTTGATTTGCGATATCATCAATAGCACCCGCTGAAACCTTAGCGGCAACTGCGGATAAATCATCTGCTAAGGCGCCGATGTAGCCAATTAATCCTGCCATATTTTAGCTCTTCATTACTTTATAATTTGTACCTATGTTAATGATTAATTGTGACCTTGGGGAGTGTTTGAGCCCTAATCCAGATACACAAGTAATGCCGCTTATTGCGATGGCAAATATTGCTTGTGGCGGACATGTGGGTGATGATCACAGCATGATTAGCGCGATTGAGCTGGCGCTAGAAAATAACGTTAAAATTGGTGCTCATCCTAGTTATGATGACCAAGAAAATTTTGGGCGTGTTAGCCAAGGTTTGTCAGATGAGGCATTGTTTGATTTGATACATACTCAAGTGACTCATTTTCAAAATCTTTGTCATCAGCACGGTGCAACGCTAGACTACATTAAGCCACATGGTGCGTTGTATCACGACATGACACACCAAAGCTCGGTTTTGGCTGTTATTTGCCGAGTGATTAAATCAATTGATACTAAATTATCTTTAGTGATACAAGCGGGCAATGAGGCGCATTTTAAAAATTTCGACAATATTGATAATGGCGGTTTTTTGCATGAAGTTTTTGCAGATCGAGCCTATAGCGGCGTGCACATGATACCTCGTAGTGGGCAAAATGCTGTTTTGGAGGGTGTGGATGCCATTATTAAGCAATATCATCGATTTTCTGATGATAAATCTTTCAAAATTGATACAATTTGCTTTCATAGTGACAATAAGGCCTCTGTCGAGGCGCTAAAACGGCTTAAAAATGCATAAAATCATTCTAGCAGGGGAAAACTCGATACTGATTTACTTTGGTGATAAGATCGATAATTCACTGCCTAAAAATATCGCAAATTTTGCAAATGCGCTCAAAAATCAGTTTTCTGATGTTGTTATTGATCTAACACCCTCTTATACTTCGCTTTTAGTAAGCTACGATTTGAGCAAAGCTAGCTATTTTAAATTTTCAGCTGACGTGCAAGCCATGCTTGAGGGTTTTGAGTTTTCAGACTCAAATCAGCAGTCAAACTTGATTCACATTCCAGTTTATTATGGTTTTGAAACAGGATTGGATTTAGAAAGGCTATTGGCTGAAAAAAATATCTCACTTGATGAGTTTATCCAGCTTCATAGCTCAAATGAATATTTGGTGCATGCAATTGGCTTTAGTCCAGTGTTTGCTTTTTTGGGCGAGGTTGATATTCGCATTCAAGCGCCGCGCTTGGCAACACCAAGAATTAAGATTCCTGCAGGTAGCGTGGGGATAGCCGATAGCCAAACGGCTGTCTATCCTAGTGATTCTTCAGGTGGATGGAATATCATTGGCAGAACTTTGCTTGATCTGTCACTCGACAAGCCTGAAAATTTAGAGAAATTTAAAACTGGCGATCGGGTTAAGTTTTATTCAATTACTCGAAATGAGTATCTTAAATTTGGTGGCGAACTATGAGCTTTAAAGTTATCAAGCCAGGGTTTTTATCCACCATTCAAGACTATGGGCGTCTGTGTCATGGCGCTTATGGCATGAGTCAGTCTGGGGTGATGGATGAGCATGCCTTTAGTTGGGCTAATTATTTACTTGAGAATAACTTTAACAATGCGGTTTTGGAAATTACGTTTGGAGGGGTTGAGCTTAAAGCACTTGATGATATGCTTATTTGCGTTTGTGGTGCCGATCTTGGCTTTAAAATCAACGGCCAACTGGCGCCAATTTGGCGCAATATCCAGATTAAGAAATCAGATGTATTAAGTTGGAATTTACCCATTCACGGTATACGTACTTATTTAGCTGTTAAAGGAGGGTTTGAGACACCCGTGTTGTATGGCTCAAGATCAATTAATTTGCGTGAAAATATTGGCACAAAATTAGCCAAAAATGACGTATTGTCTTGCCAGCCTTCGAGTGGTCAATTGGCGCGTTTTATGGTGCCACAATATCTTCCTAATTATGATCATGATATTGTTTTAAGGCTGTTACCCAGCTATCAGTATGACACCTTTAGTGACTCTCAAAAAATCTTATTTTTTAGTCAAAGCTATCGTGTTAGTCAGGCCAATGATCGTACTGGGTGTCGGCTAGATGGTGCGCCTATTGCGATTAAAAAAGACAAAATGATCTCTGAAGGCATGAGCTACGGCAGTGTTGAGATTGCCACTAACGGTTTGCCTATCATCCTATTAAAAGATGCGCCAACGATTGGTGGCTATCTAAAGATTGGCACGGTGTTTTCGTTAGACTTGGCAAAGCTTGCACAAAAACAGCCAAATGCAAAAGTTAAGTTTGAGTTAATGGATATTCATCAAGCGCAAAAAGAGCGAGTAAAGTTTAATCAGTTTTTTGAAATCTCAGCAAATTGATGGTTGTTAAAGATCTGGCAGAATAGCTCTGCAGTTTTAACTGTGTCATATAGTGCTGAATGCGCCTGGGTGTTGTCAAATTCGATGCCGGCTTTAGCAATAGCCTTGGCCAAAACTGTTTCACCATAAACCAATGCCGACAAGCTAACTGTATCAATGGTGGAGAATTGGTGAAAAGGGTTTTTAAGTTTTGATCTATCACTAGCAGCGTATAAAAATCCTAAATCAAAAAAAGCGTTATGCCCTACTAAAATTGAACGTGTGCAATTCTCTTCTTTCATCTCAGTACGAATGGTTTTAAACATATCGTTTAATGCCAGCTTTTCACTAATAGCGCCACGTAGCGGATTATCTACATCAATGCCGTTAAATTTTAAAGCAGCAGGCTCAAGATTTGCGCCTTTGAAAGGCTCGGTGTGAAAATGCTGAGGCTCTTTTGAGTAAAATTTACCAGCTTCATCGATGCCGATAATGACCGCGCAAATCTCAAGCATTGCATCAGTTTGATGATTAAATCCTGCTGTTTCAATATCGATAACAACTGGCAAGTAGCCACGAATACGCTCGTTAATTTGCATTAGTTTACATCCTTAAAAAAGATTGAAGAGTTGCGATCGTGATTAAAATATTGTTGGCGCTTACTTGGAAGATCGGATATTTGCATTTGGGTAAAGCCATTTTTTGTAAACCAATTTGTGCCAAATTTAGTCAGTGCAAAAATTTTGGCAAATTGTCTTTGTTTTGCACTTTCTAGTATCTTGGTTAGTAGTTTCTTTGAAAGCCCCTTATTTTGGACATTCTGAGCTACAGCAAGCGAATAAATCTCACCCACAGCACCTTCTTGGCAATCTTTAAGCCCTGCGCAGGCAATGAGCTGGTCATCATTAAATAACAAGACAAAATCATTAATATTTTGCTCAATCTCATCTTTGCTTCTAGATAAAATTTTGCCCTCGTCAACAAAAGGCTGGATTAAATTTAAAATTTGACTGACCTTATCCACAATATACGCATCTAAAACTTTAATGAGAGACGCCTATTTTAGTCTAAAATTTAAATTTTATTTATTCGAAAACAAGAAAATGAGAAGTGATACAGTAAAAAAAGGGTTTGATAAAACACCGCACCGTTCTTTATTAAGAGCAACTGGGCTAAAAGATGAAGACTTTGACAAGCCTTTTATTGGTGTTGCCAACTCTTTTATTGAGATTATTCCTGGCCATTATTTCTTGGATAAAGTGGCAGCCATCATTAAAGATGAGATTCGTGCTGCCGGCTGCGTGCCATTTGAGTTTAACACTATTGGTGTGGATGACGGTATCGCCATGGGACATGACGGTATGTTGTTTTCATTGCCTTCAAGAGAGCTCATTGCCAATTCGATTGAAACGGTGATGAACGCACACAAGCTTGACGCAATGATTGCTATTCCAAATTGCGATAAAATCGTACCCGGTATGATTATGGGCGCTCAACGTGTTAATGTGCCGACAGTATTCGTCTCAGGTGGCCCGATGAAAAAAGGCCATACAAAAGACGGTACAGCAATTGATTTAGCCACCGCTTTTGAAGCGGTTGGCAAGCATGAAACAGGCAAAATTTCTGATGATGAGCTTAAAGATATTGAGTGTAATGCTTGCCCAAGTGGCGGTAGTTGCTCGGGTATGTTTACTGCTAATTCTATGAATACGCTAATGGAGGCAATGGGCATCGCCCTTCCAGGTAACGGCACTATTTTGGCACTGACACCTGAGCGTGAAGTGCTTTATCGTCAGGCGGCTCGCCGTGTTTGTGAAATTGCCTTAATGGAAAATCAGGAAGATCGAGATAAATTCAACATGCAAAATATCTTAAATGATAACGCTGTACGCAATGCCTTTGCTGTTGACATGGCCATGGGCGGTAGCTCTAACACTGTGCTTCATATGTTGGCTATTGCGCAAGAGGCAAATTCTGATTTTCAGCTTAGTGATATTAACAAAATTAGTAAAAACGTATCGCATATTGCTAAGATCTCTCCTTCGCTTTCAACTGTACATATGGAAGATATTAACACTGCCGGTGGCGTTAATGCGGTGATGCACGAGATGAACAAACGTGGCGAGGTGTTAATCGACAACCCAACCATTAGTGGCGAAACTTTGTATGAAAAAATCAGTGGTGCCGAGATTAAAGATACCAATATTATTCATACCATTGACAATCCATATTCTAAAGTAGGCGGTTTGGCAATTTTGTATGGCAACTTGGCAGAGCAAGGTGCAGTGATTAAAACCGCCGGCATTACCGGTGATCGTGTATTTACTGGTAGTGCGGTTTGTTTTGACTCTCAAGATGATTGCATTGATGGCATTAAGGGTGGCAAAGTTAAAGCTGGAGATGTGGTAGTTATTCGTTATGAGGGGCCTAAAGGTGGACCTGGTATGCAGGAAATGCTTGCACCTACATCGCTAATTATGGGTATGGGCTTGGGTGATAAAGTCGCCCTTATTACTGATGGTCGTTTCTCAGGTGCGACACGTGGCGCTTCTATTGGGCATGTTTCTCCTGAAGCTGCTGAAGGCGGCATGATTGGCTTACTTAAAGATGGTGATAAAATTCACATTGATGTGGATGAATACATCCTAAGTGTTGACTTATCAGAAGATGAGATTGCTACTCGAAAAGCTAACTTCAAGCCAATTAAGAAAACTCTAAGCTCTAAGTGGTTACAGCAATATCGATTACTAGTTAGAAATGCTAGTAACGGTGCAATGCTCAGAACCGAGCTGGATTAGTTTTTTATACTAAGTTAAAGTGTTTTTTGCCAGAACAGGGCGCTCCCTGTGTCTGTGTCTAAATGGTAATCTGAAAATCCAAACTTTGTATAGGCAGCTTTTGCGGTCTCGTTTTTGCTAAGAACTTCTAACGTGACCTTGCAACAACCTTTTTCTATTGCTATGTCTTCTATTTTTTGCAAAATCATCTGGCTTATGCCTAGCCCCCTGTGACTGTCGATGACAGCCAAGTCGTGAATATTTATTAATGGCTTGCATAGAAATGTTGAGAACAATTCAAAACAATTGGAAAATCCTACAGCCTTGCCATCGGCATAGACAAGTACACTAAAGGCATGACTAAGCTTTGATAATTCAGTTACAACATTACCTACAATATTCTGCTCAAGAGGTCTTCCGCCACCCATTAGATCTTTTGCATACATACTAAGTAACGACTGCAAATCAGTTTTATGTGATTTATTAAGGTAGTCTGCTGTTACGATTTCTATATGCATGCAGTCTTATTGTAGCAATCTGTTTATGATATTTATTAGTCGACTGGAATAAACACCATTTGTCTGTCATCCAAATTAACCGAGGCAATTTGGATTTTAATGGTGTCACCTAAGCGGAATACTTTACCAGTGCGATCACCTTTTAGCTGGTGATGAACGTCATCAAAATTGTAGTAATCATCTTGAAGATCTCGTACTGAAATCATACCTTCGACAAATACTTCAGTTAGTTCGATAAAAATACCAAAGCCAGCAACGCCTGAAATAACACCGTTGAATGTTTCGCCAACTTTGTCACGCATGTATTCACACTTAAGCCACTGTTCAACATCACGAGAGGCTTCATCAGCACGGCGCTCAGTAACTGATAAGCTTGCACCCAGCTCGACCATCTTTTTAGAAGGTTTTTTCTCTTTGTTGCCAATTACTTTTTTGACCAATTTACCAACAAATGATGGTTCTTTTTTGTTCAGCACACGATTAATAGCGCGGTGTACTAGTAGGTCTGGATATCTTCTAATTGGCGATGTAAAGTGAGTGTAATCATCAAATGCCAAGCCAAAGTGACCTTCGTTAGCCGGTGTATATACCGCTTGCTTCATGGTACGAAGCACCACCGTTTTAATGATATTTTCATCATCTCGCCCTTTGGCGTCCTCTAGCACTTTAGCAAAGTGTTTAGAGTCTGGCTGATCGCCACCTTCAAGTGTTAATCCAACGGCCGTTAAGAATTGGCGGGTTACTTCTACTTTTTCAGCGGTTGGTTTTGGATGGATTCGGTATAAGAAATCTTCTTTATTTTCACCTAAGAATTTTGCTGTAGCCTGGTTGGCCATAAGCATGCATTCTTCAATTAGTTTGTGTGCATCATTTCTTGAGCGAGCAATGATGTTATCAATTTTTCCGTTATCATTAAATAGGATTTGCGATTCAATGCGGTCAAAGTCCATTACACCACGTTTGGTTCTAGCAGCTTTTAACACTTTGTAAAGATCGTAAAGATCGTTTAAGTTGTCTAGTACAGGCTTAAATTCAGTTTTCAATTCTTGATTGTCATGCTCTAAAATGTCACTTACTTTGGTATAGGTTAAGCGCGCATGTGAGAACATAACTGCTGGGTAGAATTTATAATCAAGCAAATTTCCGTCTGCATCAATGTTCATCTCACAAGTCATACATAGACGCTCTACACCAGGATTAATGGAGCATAGGCCATTTGATAAGGCTTCAGGTAGCATTGGTACTACTCGACGCGGGAAGTAAACTGAATTACCTCGTTCAATAGCATCCGCATCTAGTGCCGTACCTTCAGCAACATAATGAGAAACATCAGCAATAGCGACTACTAACTTCCAACCGTTGGCAGTAGATTCGGCAAATACTGCATCATCGAAGTCTTTAGAGTCTTCACCATCAATCGTGACTAGCTTCATGTCAGTAATATCAACACGACCTGCCTTATCTTGCTTGGTTACTTCAGCTGGGATTTTGGCAGTTTGCGCTAAGGCTTCGTCTGAAAAATCAATCGGAATACCGTTACGATATAAAGCTGCGTCAGTTTCCACACCTTCATCCATGTATGAGCCTAGAATATGGACAATTCTGCCTTCTGCTAATGATTTGAATGTTGGTGATTTGGTGATCTCAACGACAACAATTTGCTCATTGGTGTTTTCATCACTAATCTTTGGAATATTGATGTTATTACGAATGCGCTTGTCATCAACCACGGCGTGAGCACCCTCTTCAGTAATGTGCAATCGAGCCACAACAGACTTAACACTTTCTAATACTTCAATAATTTTTGCATCACCACGCTTGCTGATTAAGCGCGCCTTAACCTTGTCACCATGAAAAACTAGCTGCATTTGGCGTGAGTTTAGTCTTAAATCTTTACCACCTTCTTCTAGCTTTAAAAAACCAAAACCTTTAGGATTAGCAACTACCGTACCAATTTTAATACCTGCATTTGGATCGAAAATGATAAAGTCCCCGTCTTTGTTATAATCCAGCTGCTCATCTCGAACCATGGCTTTTAGGCGGTGTGTTAATGGTTTTTTTTGTTTGCCTTCTACTTCTAGTAAGTCGAATAAGTCATATTTTGATAATGGCTTTTTCTTGAAAAAAGACAGGATGTGCTCCCTTGATGGAATGGGATTATCGTACTTCTTTGCCTCTCTTTTTTGGTGCGGATCGCTCATAGATTACTCTGCAAATGGGTTGTTAAGGATCAGTGTTTCGTTACGATCTGGTCCTGTTGATAAAATATCGATTGGCAAGCCTGAAAGCTCTTCAATTTTACGAATATAGTTTTGCGCTTCAATCGGTAGAGAGTCAAAAGAATCGGTGCCAATGGTTGATGCATTCCAGCCAGGCATTTCAATATAGATTGGATCTGCATCGGCATAGCCTTGTGCATCGTATGGCGGTGTTGTTGTTAGACTGCCATTTAAATTATAACCAGTACAAATTTTAATACTGTCTAGAGAATCAAGCACGTCTAGTTTTGTTAGGCAAATTCCGGTTACTGCATTAAGCTTTAATGAGCGATTAAGGGTTACCATGTCTAACCAACCACAACGACGCTGACGTCCGGTAGTTGCACCAAACTCATGGCCAACAGTGCCTAGCACTTTGCCAATTGCATCGCCTTTATCGATTGCAACATCGTAAACCAACTCTGTTGGGAATGGACCACCACCAACACGTGTGGTGTAGGCTTTAACAATACCGCATACATAGTCAATGTCTGTTACACCAACACCAGAACCAGTTACTGCACCGCCTGAAGTGGTGTTAGATGAAGTTACAAATGGGTAAGTGCCTTGATCAATATCTAATAGTGCGCCTTGCGCACCTTCAAATAAGATGTTTTCGTTATTGGCAATATGCTGATGAATTTGCTCGGTAACGTCTGTAATCATTGGAATTACAACTTTGGCTTGCTCTAATGCTTGTGCCAATACTGTATCAAAATCTAGTGCGGGCGCATTGTAGTAATTCGTTAGTGCAAAATTATGGTATTCCATGACATCTTTCAGCTTCTCTGCAAAAGCTTCAAGATCAAGTAAATCACCAACTCGTAACCCGCGACGCGCTACCTTATCTTCATAAGCTGGGCCGATTCCATTACCAGTTGTGCCGATTGCAGCCTTACCACGTTTTGCTTCACGAGCATTATCAAGGGCTACGTGATACGGCATAATGAGTGGACAACCCGGAGCAATCTTTAAGCGTGATTGCGCATCCACACCAGCCTCATCTAACTCACCCAATTCTTTAATAAGAGCTGACATAGATAAAACAACACCATGGCCAATTAAGCACTCTACGTTATCACGCAAGATGCCAGAGGGAATTAAATGTAGTACTGTTTTTTGACCGTCAATTACCAAGGTGTGTCCTGCATTGTGTCCGCCTTGAAAGCGCACAACACTAGATACTTTATCTGTAATTAAATCAACAATCTTTCCTTTTCCTTCATCGCCCCATTGTGTGCCGATGATCACTACATTTTTTGACATATTAATTCCTAACTGTTTAATTTGTTTTTAATGATAACTATTTTGATTGAGATAAAAACTTCAAATCAAATGAAAATCCTGTGGCTGCTCTTGACTGACCAAAAGACTCGCCAATACCGTTATAACGCCCACCTTGTGCTAGAGCTTTAGAGTATTTTTGACTGTAAGCTGAAAATACAACCCCGGTATGATACTCATAGGTTTGTAACTCAGCCAAATCATAGCTTGCTTGTATGTTGATATTCTTCAGTGCTTGATCGATTGCTTGTAAATCTTCAATTGCATTGAGTGCATCTGGAAAATTTGCAAATAATTCTGTGGCTTTTGCTAGTGCGGTGTGATCACCCTCTAACTTAATTAGGGATTCAAATAAGGCTGCATTGACCAGTGTATATTTTTCAATAAACACTTGCAAGTCCGGAGATGAGCGATGTGCAAAAATATGACGCAACTCACTTGCTTGATCTGAATTTAGCGATTCTTGCGCAATAAGCGCATCAAAGATAGCAACATTACCAAGACTAATAACGATTGAGTCAATTGATAGAATTTTTAAGCTTTCTAGCATTAACTCAATCACTTCAACGTCAGCTGAGGTTTTATCAGATCCGTATAGTTCTGCGCCCGCCTGAATAGGTGATCGTGAATCATAAAAATCATCCGCACTGGTTTGCAGGATGGCGTTAATGTAGCAATATTTTTCAACATTATTGCTAGCTCTTCGCGCATCAATACGGGCAATTTGTGGAGTAATGTCTGCATGTACGCCAAGCATCTTGCCACTAACAGGATCTAAAAATTTAAAGGTTTTCTCATTAACCGAATCACTGGTTAAAAGCAGTGAATCCACATGCTCTACCATAGGTGGAATAACTAAGCCAAAACCCTTTTTAGTATATAGGTCTATTAGTTGACGTCGCAATATTTCAAAATTGAGCGCTTGCTCGCCACTCAACTCGTCAATACCTTCAGGTAGCTGCCAGGTATTCATAAATTCGTTATTTAACCTCTGGATTAAAGTGACGGAAGAACTCTGTATTTGGGTTTAACACCATAATATCATTTTGATTAGAAAATGATTTTTTATAAGATTCTAATGAACGATAGAATGAATAAAAATCAGCATTTTGACTATAAGCTTGCGCATAGTTTCCGGCTGAGATTGCATCGCCCTCACCTCGAATTACTTCAGAGTCACGGTAAGCATCAGCCAAAATAATAGTTCTTTCTTTATCTGCTGCTGCACGAATAATTTCAGCTTCTTCAGCACCTTTAGATCTAAACTCTTTTGCTACACGCTGTCGCTCTGCTTGCATTCGACGGTAAACCGAGTTTGAAACCTCTTGAGATAAGTCGATACGTTTAATACGCACATCCACAATTTCGATACCAAATTGACTAATATCATTTTTAGCAAGCTTTACAATATTTGACATAATTTCACTACGCTCACCTGAGACAACATCGGCAATAGTACGTTTTGAAAACTCACTCTTTAACCCTGTTTTGATAATTTGTGCAAGACGATTATTAGTACGGGCTAGATTACCACCGGTTGATTTGTAGAATTGCTCTGCGTCACTAATACGCCATTTAACATATGAGTCAACAATAACGTTTTTCTTTTCACCGGTTAAAAAACGCTCAGACGGTGCATCAAGGGTTTGTACACGATCGTCAAACTTAACCACGTTATTTACAAATGGCATTTTCAGCTTTAGCCCTGCCTCTTTCTCAACACTAACAATTTCACCTAGACGAAGCTTGATGGCTGTTTGAGTTTCATCCACAGTATATAACGCCGAACTAAGAACGAAAAATAATGCGG
The DNA here is from genome assembly GCF_963981275.1 of uncultured Candidatus Thioglobus sp. Taxonomy (NCBI): domain Bacteria; kingdom Pseudomonadati; phylum Pseudomonadota; class Gammaproteobacteria; family Pseudothioglobaceae (SeqCode); genus Candidatus Thioglobus; species uncultured Candidatus Thioglobus sp. Next base: position 41,352 of record NZ_CAXCCZ010000005.1, read on the forward strand.
CAACAATAATTAATCCAAATTTTTTCATTATCTTACTCCTCTATTACGAAAAACATTTCTTGCATCATTAGGCGTTTGCGCCTGCTCCTGACTTGATTGAGAAGTTGCTTGGGTGGTATTTTGCTTACTGTTGATTAGCTTGTCGATTGGCAGATACATCATTGAGTTGGCTTTTGAATCGACCACGACTTTACTAGTAGTTGCTAACACGCCTTCCATTGTTTCACGGTAAAGACGCTCTCTAGTAACCTCTGGCGCCTTTTCATACTCTGCTAAAATTTGTTTAAATCTTGAAGATTCACCTTCAGATTTTGAAACAACTTCTGATTTATAGGCTTTAGATTCTTCAAGTAATCTTGCTGCTAAACCACGAGATTTTGGCAAGATATCGTTGGCATAAGTTTGCGATTCGTTGATTAAACGCTGCTTATCCTCACGAGCCTTTACTGCATCAGAAAAAGCCGCTTGAACTTGCTCAGGTGGCTGAGCATCCTGCATGTTAACTGTAGTAATTTGCAAGCCTGTTTGGTATAGATTTAGCAACTCTTGAGATCTTTCTTTAATGTCATCAGCAATGCTAACTCGACCTTCTGTTAAGATGAAATCCATGGTATTTTTTCCAACCATTTGACGAATGGCACTTTCAGATACTTGACGTAACGTTGTATCTGGATTGGCCACATTAAATAAATAAGCTTGAGCGTCATTAATTTTGTATTGAACCGCAAACTTAGCGTCAATCATATTTTCATCTTTAGTAAGCATGAGTGATTCCGAAGAAACATTACCGCCAAAGTTTCGACTGCCTTTAACTACATTACGGTAGCCAATTTCTGCTGTTCTAATTTGCTCTACGTTAACTCTGTTTAAAGTTTCAATAGGAAATGGTAGGTGCCAGTGAGGTCCTTGGGCTGTTTCTTCTTGGAAAGCACCAAAACGCAAAACAACACCTTTTTCAGCGGGATCAATAATATAAATGCCTGATAACGTCCAAACTAGTAGTGCAACAATAATGATAAATTTCACACTGCCTTGTGGCGCAGTGGGAGCTGCTGTTGATCCAGTGGGCTTATTGCCACCAAATATACCGTTAAATTTACTTTTAAATTCTTTAATCACCTCGTCTAATTCTGGTGGTGTTTGATTGTTGCCACCCCAAGGGTTTTGATTGTTGTTGTCGTTCCAAGCCATTTAAATGCTTCCATTATTGTTAAAAACCTGAGTTATTTTACCCAAATAAAGTCCTAGCTATGTAACTAATATATGCAGGCTATTTGCTATTTAGTTGATGTTAAAATAAATGAATTTTAAAAAAACATGATTAGTATGAAAAACTCACTTGTCCTTTGTTCATTTATCTTATTCTCAACAACTGCTAGCGCCCAAGGGTATTCACTCAGCTGTGAGGATAGTCGCTTGCTTTTCCCTAAACAAACTCTTTCAACTGACAAAAACTTAGATGTGGTTGCTGATCATAGTGAGATTACCAAGGGGGATACTTACCTATTAACAGGTAATGTCGCGCTCAATTCCAGTGCTTATTATCTAAGTGCTGATGAAATTCAAATTAAAAAATCTAGCAAAACTTCAACAGCCAAGGGTCAAGTTAAATTTCAAGATGACGAATTGATGTTTGTGGGTAAGAGTGCTGTGATCAAAAAACAAGATGAGATTACACACACTACGTTAAACCAAGTTCAGTTTCACTATCCAGATACCAAGATGAATGGTCAGGCCAGTCAGGTTGTTAATGATGGTACTCAGCAGGTTTTTGACGACGTTAGCTATTCTTTGTGCCCCTTGGGAAACACTGATTGGCAAATGAAGGCTGACCAAATTACACTTAATTCAGATACTAATCGTGGTGTTGCGGATGATGTCGTGGTGGAGTTTTTAGGTGTTCCAGTATTTTATGCACCTCATCATGAATGGGTGCTTGAAGGACGAGGTTCTGGTTTCTTAGCGCCTGGGTTTGGTAGCTATGATGAGTCAGTTGCTGGCGAAGAAAATAACTACCAAATTAGAATTCCATATTATTTTAACATCGCCCCAGATCGCGATTTCTTACTAACGCTTAACCAGCTTTCAAGTCGTGGCAGTGTGGTGGAAGGTAAATATCGTCAGTTGATTGCTGGCAATAAATACTTAGATGATGGTCGTTTTGAAATCGAGGGTCATTACTTAAATGAAGATGACATTACAAGCAATAAGCGTTGGTTGTTAAATTCTACGGTTGATTTATCACTTAATGATAAAACCGAATTAAGCTTAGTAGCTAATCGTGTTTCTGATCAAAACTACTTTAAAGAAATAACTCATGGCGACACCTCTGACTCTGCGCTATTTTCGCACCTTGACCTTAATTATGCGGACACCGAGCAGAACTTAGAAATTGCTCTATTTGCAGAAAATGAGCAGTTAATTAATAATGGCACTGCCACTTATACACGTGCACCTGAGATATCAATCTCTAAAGCCTTTGAGGGTATGGATAACCGAAAAATTGACCTCTCACTAGTTAGTACTAACTTTAAGCACCAAACCTCAACTGATACCGGAGTGCGTACTCATGCTCAAGCTAATTTCTCTCGTCCAATAACAACAAATGCTTATTCTCTAACACCTAAACTCAATCTCTCCACCACAGATTATGCATTAGATAATGCAGCGGATGAGTCTCGCTCTATTTATAGTTTTGGACTGGATTCAAAATTATTCCTTGAAAGAGAAACCCACTTATTTGGTACGGATTTAATTCAAACACTTACACCTAGATTGGCTTATAACTACACACCTAAAAAAGACCAAAGCGCTCTACCAAGTTTTGATTCTGCTGATAAAAATGACTCTTACGAGGGTTTGTTTTCAGGACAAAAATTTACTGGTATTGATAGAATCAGCAATGCCAATAACTTTACTTTAGGCCTTGAGTCTGATTTTATTGATGAAGAAACCGGTGACACCTATTTAAGTCTTAAGGCGGCACAAACACGTCACATTGATGATACTGATATGGATAGCTCTGGCGTGTTGGTTAGTCGTAGAAAATACTCTGATATTGCCCTTTCAGCTGATGTTTCATTTGACAATTTTACTTTTAACAATGCATTGCAGTACGATCCAGAAACCAATAAAATTGATAAGCGTGACAGTTCAATGAGCTACATTTTAAATCCAAGAAAATTCTTAACACTGGCACATCATGATGACAATACCATCAAGTCAGCTGAGCTTTACGGTGCTTACCCTATCACCCAACAAGTGCATGTATTTGCCGGTATCAACCGATCTATTACTGACTCAATTACCAATAAAGAAACCACTGGTATTGCCTATGAATCTTGCTGCTGGGCATTGCGTTTAGCGCACTTTAAAAAGCACGTGAGTGGCAATGATTATGACTATGTTACCAATTTTGAGCTGGTACTTAAGGGGCTCGCCACCACTTCGCCAAGCTTATATAAGCGCTTAGAAGATGAAGTGCCAAACTACTTGGCTAATTTGGATGACTTTTAACATGAGCAAACTACCCTTATTGGCACTGGTTATTTCACTTGGTGTCTCATCTGCACCAAATAGTATTGTTGCCATTGTTAACGACCATCTCATTACGCGTGATGCGCTTAACACGCAAAGCGATATCAAACAGTCTAAAGAGAGCAAGTTAAAAACACTTAATCAACAAATTGACATCCTTTTGCAAATTGAAAAGGCAACGCAATTGGGGGTTAAGCCCAAATCTAGTGCCATTAACAATATGCTCAGTCGAGTTGCCAAGCAAAATAAGCTAACCCTTAAACAACTGCAAACAAGACCTGAATTTGGGCAAATTATGGATAGTATCCAACAAAAACTTTCTTTAAACGGATTAAGGGAGTTAATTAGTAGCAAGGCTAAACTTTCTTTAAGTCAGGCAGAAATTGATCAAGCCCTAAAGGATAATCCAGCAGCCACTCAGGCGCTGGAAGATCAAGTTCGCATTGCTCAAATTGCGATTAGCACAATCGACAAAACCGACTCCTTGTTGCAATCTCAAGATGATTTAATTCAAGAGTTTTTGACTGATTTAGCCAGCCAAATTCAACAAGGCGCGTCTTTTTCAGCCTTAGCAAAACTTCATTCTCAAGATGAGTCTTATAAAGATGGTGGGGAGTCTGATTGGCTCGTACAAAAACGACTACCTAAAGCCTTCATGCAAGCGCTAAAACCTCTAAAAGTGCAAGAATTATCAGCACCTTTTAAAGCGGGCAATGGCTGGAGATTAATCAAGGTTATTGAAAGACGTCAGGTTAATAACCACTTAAAAGTGATTAAATCAGCCTTAATACGCCAAAAGAAAAACTTGTACTTTCGCAACTGGACTAAAAAACTTAGAAAAGATGCTTACATCGAAATTTTTGATCACAAACTCTAGCTTAATCACCCATGTCTAAAACAATTGTTATTTTTGGCTTTCACGCCATTCAGGCTCAGCTTGATTCAGCCCCAGAAGGATTTGTTAAAGTTTTAACTCTTGATAATCGTAACGATAAGAGAGTTGCACAAATCACCTCGCAGCTCAATCAACTAGATATTCAAACCGTTAAATCTAATAAGCAACAGCTTGATAAGCTAACTAAAAATCAAACCCATCAAGGAATCGCTGCTGAAATTTTACTCCCCACCCTACCCAACCAAGATGAGTTAATCGGGTTTGTATCAAGACTAGAAGGCTCGCCACTAATTCTAATTTTGGACTCTATTCAAGATCCTAGAAATCTTGGTGCTTGTTTGCGTAGTGCTAATGCGGCTGGTGTGGATTGTGTGGTGATCAATAAAGACGGCTCTGCACCGATTAACGCTTTGGTGCATAAAACCTCGGCAGGCGCGCTAAATCAGCTTAAGATTTTTCAGGTAACCAATCTTGCTCGAACTATCAAAGCTTTGCAAAAAGAAGATGTTTGGGTGGTGGGTTTAGATGGCTCAACCGAAACCTCTATCTACCAAATTGATTTAAAAACACCTACCGCATTAATTATGGGTGCAGAAGGCACAGGACTTCGTAAGCTTACTAAGCAATCTTGTGATCAGCTAGCTCTAATTCCAATGCAGGGCAATGTTGAGAGTTTAAATGTATCGGTAGCTACAGGAATTAGCTTATTTGAAGCGAGCAGACAGCGTCTAGTATAAAGCCATTGAATGATCAATCGTTTTAGCCCAGGCATCGATACCGCCACGTAGATTAATCATGCTTGTAAAACCAATCGATTCAAAATAACGCACGACTTGCATAGAACGAATACCATGATGGCAAATAACAACCATTTCTTGGTTTTTGTCCAGGGTATCAATATTGGCCATGATTTGCCCCATGGGCAATAGCTTTGCCTCATCAAAATGGCACTTATCCCATTCCCACTGCTCTCTAACATCGAGTAGTAACGGAGTGTTAAACTCTAGGTACTCTTCTAGTGCTTCAGGGGTTAAATCTTGCATAATTAATTAAGCTGAATTCGCGATCCCCAAGGAATAGACTCTTTGCCTTTCACCAGCCACATGACGGGGTAATTAGGTTCAAATTCTGGAAATTTACCTTTGGCATCAGTAAAATAAATCAGTACGCTAGAGGCAGAATCTTGCTGATCTAGATAATCAAATACAGGATTAAAGTTAGTTCCTTTGCCGCCCCCGAGTGAAGCTGGAAACTGTAACTCATCCCAAGCCTCAAAGCGCCAAATTAGATTTGGATTTACCTTTTCATCACAAGCAATGAGTGTGATTGAGGCGCGCATATTGCTTTTAATGGCGTTAATTTCTGAGACAAATTCATCGATTTCATCCTGGGAAATGGATCCTGAAGTATCAATCGCCACAGTCATGTCAATTTGACTAGATCTGAGCGAAGGTAAAATCGCATCACCACTTCTTCTAGAAGCTCGAGCATAGGAAAAATCATCCCTAGCAAGACTAGACATGTATTGTGCCAAAAGTGATTGCCAAGAGAGTTGAGGCTGCAAGAAAAAGTCAATCAGCTTGGCAAACTCGCCATCGAGCTTACCGGCTTGCTGTGCCAGCTGAGCACTTGATGCAAGATTTTTTTGCCACTGACTGGCTAAAGATTGCATTTCATCTGGGGTGAGTGGCTCAGGCTGCTCTGCTAAGTCATCAGAATGTGTGCCTACTGATGATTGTTTGCTACTTCCATCCTTGCCTGTCGAGTTATCTTTCTCGCCGTCCAGGGCATCTTCGCGCATGCCGCCATCGGATTCATTAGCATCTTCTTTGGGATTATCATCATACAAATGCTGATCCATTGGTTCAGTATCAATGCTGTCATCAATCATTGGGTAGATTTCTTCCGCAATCATGCTTTCATATTTACTAAAAATAGGCACATCTAAAGGCGGGCGAAACCCTTCCTTAACCAGCAAGGGGTTAATGGCAAAATCACAGGCTAAATCCCATTTATGTTTGTCTCGATTTTTACGACGAGCAAAGTGCGTCAGTGCACAATGAAGTGCCTCATGTATGAGTACAAATTTAACTTGATGATTGTCTAATTTGTTAATAAAGCTAGGATTGTAATAAAAGCTTTTAGCATCAGTGGCACTGGTTTGACACCAAGACCCAGCTGCTTTTAAAGGGAGCCTTAAAACTAGATTACCCAAAAAAGGCTTATCAAGAATAAGCTGCGTACGCGCTTTGGTAAGTTTTGCCTCAACTACTTTAAGATCAACTCGATCTTCATTGTTATCATAAACAACATCCTCACCAATAACATCGACTTTTTTATCAGCTGTGAGCGCTGAATCTTGCCAATATTGATAGTCTGATTCACTCATACTTTGATAGCGGATGCGTGTTGAGTGCTTGAGTCAAGAATTGCTTGCCTTTGAGAAGAGCTTAAAAGTTCAATATTAGGAAATAGTTGTCGATCTTCTGTTCTAGCATGTGATTTTAATAATTTGCCAAATTTTTCTAAAGTTTGAGGGTTTTTAGGAAGATTTTCGGCTAAATCGTATAATTCTTGATGTTCTTGGGTTAATTGTTCGCATAATTGCGTTAATTCGGTTGATTTGTCGCTTAAAAAGACAAAAATAGTGCTTTCTTCAGTGTCAAAATGCTCATGAAAATCCATTTTGAAATTTTCTGAAATTTTTAAACATAATTCAGATATTTCTTGTTGATCATTTCTCTTAGCACTATTGACACACTTATTACCCAATGAGAGCGCCGTGTGATGCTCTCTGGTCAAGATGAGTAATTCGCTGGCGATCTTCATTAGCCAAACTGCCCATCAACACGAGCCTGAAAGTACATCGGCGCATAGAGTGCAACAAACCATGAAAAGGACAAAATCCACAACAACTGTGAGGCAAAAATAAGATTGACATAATATTCAGGGAAAATTGAAACAAGCAACACCCGCGTAACAAAAGCCAGAGTAAGCAAAATAAACATAAAGTTAATTTGTTTTGGCGGTTGAAAAACATTACGCCCTGTATGTCCCAAAGAGACACGTGCCATCATACTGAGTGTCATCAGTGCCATGCCAAAGGCAAAACTGTGTGTACTGATATTTGGCATTAAATTAACAAAATACGAAGCAACATGAAGTCCAAACCCTAGAGTGAGCAAGCCATAAGCAAGATAGATACTCCAAAGCAAGGACTTTTTCCATATACCTTGGTGATACCAGTTAACAAGCTTGATTGAGTGAATGATAAACAATAGTCCGGCCAATATGGTGGAGATAATGGTTTGAAAAAAGACTTCAGCAATAATAAAAGCTAAGAACAAAAACAGTGAAGATAAGTCTAAAAACTTAGAATTTTTAAGTTCAGTTTTTAAGCCTAAACCGCGTTCAATGAAAAAAGGCAATAGTCGTCTAGACATCATAAATAGCAGACTAATGATCAAATAAAATCCAAGGTAAATACCCATGTAAACCCCTTGGGAGACCATGCCCAATAACCCTAAATAAAACAGAATATGCGCAATGGATAGTAGTGCTAATTTGGCAACAATGCTAACATTATTCCAATTTTTAGCTTTAATAATTGGCCAGGCAATAGCCACTGTAGAGAAAAGTAAAAAGCTAACATCTACAGCAGCTTGATACACTAAATATTCACCACCAATAAAGGGTAAAAATCGCCCCGCAACCCATATAATTGCTAAAGCCAGTAAAGGCTTGTTATAGATGGTTTGTACGCCTGTCCAGTTTTTGCTAGCGGTTAATAAAAAACCAACTGTTACTGCTGCAGCATAGGCAAAGATCATTTCATGCGCATGCCAATCAATTGGGTTGGCATTGTTGATTAAGATGAGTGACGGATAAAACACCATCCACATCAGCATAGCAGCTACAGCGATAACGCCTGAGACAAAGAAAAAGGGTCTAAATCCCAATCTTAATATGGGTTTGGTTGTGTACTCGGTATTTTTATTTAAATTAATCATGATTATTAGTTTTAGTCGAAAAGAGTGTCTGCTATTTTTCCTGCCCAATTGGCAAACTCAGGAATGGTAAAGATTTCACTACCAATTGCTCTTTGCATGTCAGAAACTAGCATAACGCCCAATTCTTTTTGTGGAAAGTCTCGTGCAAAATTAAGGATATTTCCCCAGATTTGTTGCGCATTATCCCCTTCTTTGG
>NZ_CAXCCZ010000006.1:0-49051 GCF_963981275.1 uncultured Candidatus Thioglobus sp.
GGCTTTTCATTTTCACGAATATCTGCAACCAGTTCACTCAGCTCATCTTCACGCAAGCCAAATGACCAATCCGGGAAGAAATATTTTTGTGGATTAGCATTAGAAGTTCTAGGGAACGCCTGACCAATAACTGCAATACGATGACCGCCAACATTTTTAATCACATACGGTTTAAAAGGTAGTGCATCATCTTCACTATACAGGCCATTACCGTCATACTTTTCGGTCATGGTCATGTATTCATCACCCATTAATGCATCTTCCATAATACGTACATTTTGACCTAAGAAATCACCCTTGAAAAATCCAATATTTTTAAGCGTTTCTGCCTCTTTGTAAGTAAACTCCCAGTGACCAACCATCACATCAACACCCAACATATTGCAGGCTTCCACCATGTCGGCACCACGCGTCCATAATGAAGTACCTGAACCCTGCCAAGTATCGCCACCATCAACTGTTAATGTGTTTTGCACGCCACCGGCACTTTCGCGTAAAGACTCTAGTACTGTTTTAATCTGGCCAAAACCACCAGTTTTGCCATATTTAGCAGCTAAATCTTCAAAATTGTTATAAGTAAATGCATAAGCCTCAGGTGAGCCAGGCTTAACACCAATTTGCTTAAGTAAATTGTTACCAACAACATGTGGCAGCTTTCCATACGTCGAGCCAAAGCCAAGATTTACATTAGGCTCACGAAAATAGTTAGGTAATAAATTTCCGTGAGTATCGGTAATATGCAAAATACGCGCATTGCCGGTTTTAGGTACCTCGTACATATTATCTTGCGAAGCAAGCTTAGCCGATGCATCGCTACCACAACCACTAATCAAGCCTGCTGCTGATCCAGCGCTCAGTACCTTAATAAAATCTCTACGTGTTAACGACATACTTTCTCCTCAGAAAATTCATATTATTTTAATTTTTCGAACAATGGAATTTTGTATCAAGAACAAGGTAAGTGCCCTTTACAAACGTCATCATTCTAACTAGGGAAAGTATAACGCAGGTCAAGGATTAAAAAAAATGTTTCTAATATTTTTTAGTATTTACAACATTCATCTTAGCACAACTAATAAAAAATTCTATAATATCGGCTATGGAAATCGCTCAACTACTAACAAACATTGTCAATACTAAATTTGACATTCAATTTACCGGTCTCAGTCTAAACGCTAGCAAAATCCAGCCGGGTGATATTTTCGTTGCTCTTCAAGGCAGCAAATCCCATGGTGCAGATTACGCTGACCAAGCCATTGATCGAGGCTGTGTTGCAATACTAGTAGACGCCAAAAATCTTGAGTGCAATGTACCAACAATTCGCATTGATAATTTATCTGATCACCTGCCAACACTGGCCAAAACCTATTACTCTGATGCTACAAAAGTGGAGTTAATCGGTGTGACCGGCACCAACGGCAAGACTTCAGTTGCGCACTTTATCTCGCAACTGCTAAACAAACTAGGAACTAATACCGGCCTTATTGGCACCCTAGGTATTGACAAAAACTCACAACAATCATCCAATACTACGCCTGATATATTGACACTCTACCGAGCACTGAATGAGTATTATCAACATGATATAAAAACAGCAGTTTTAGAAGTCTCGTCGCATGCTTTGGCGCAAAATCGCATCGAAGGCTTAAATATTACCCAGGCAGTATTCACTAATTTTTCCCAAGATCATCTGGATTATCATCATTCACTTGAGATGTACAAGAGTGAAAAGATCAAGCTGTTCCAATTAGACTCTCTCAAAAGTGTCGTTTTAAATGTGGATGATGCCAGCTTTAAAGACTTTGACATTGCCAGCAAGGATGTGGAAAAGTTCAATTACTCAATTGATGATTTTGACGATATTAAAATCAGCGAGTATGGCTTTATCACTCACCTTAATGGCTTTGTTTTTGAAGTTCCATTTTTAGGTGAATTTAATCTAATGAATGTTTTGACTGCTTACAATACCCTTAAAGCACTTGGCTTTAAGGATGAGCAAGTTATCCCTTTACTGCACCAGCTCAGCCCACCACCTGGCAGAATGCAAAAAAATGCACAACAATTAATATGGATAGATTACGCTCATACACCTGATGCGATTGAAAAAGCCATTATCACACTTCAAGATCACTATCCAGAGCATAAAATTCGTGTCATTTTTGGCTGTGGTGGAAATCGTGATAAGGATAAACGCGCCAAGATGGGCAAAATCACCTCTAAGTTGGCCGACACAATTATTCTTACTAACGACAATCCAAGAGATGAAAATCCTCAAGCTATTATTGATGACATCCTAAGTGGTATTGACGATAGTTATGAAGTTATCATCACTGAAAATCGCCAGACTGCGATTGAAAATGCTGTGATTACTCTGGGTGAAGATGAATGCCTGTTAATTGCTGGAAAAGGGCATGAAACTACACAAATTTTTAACCATGAAACTATAGAATCAAACGACAATGACATGGTGTTAGCCGCTATTATCGAAGCAGCAAGGTTGAAAAAAATAAAAAACAAGCAGCGTTAAGCTATTAAGACCTAGTTTTGAAAAAAAGGTAAATGGAAATTTACCGCTAAAGCAAAAAAAAATAATGCTACAAACTAATACAAAAACTTTAGCCAAACTGTTCAATATTAATTGTGGCACTAATGTTGAATTTTCAGGCATTTATACCGATACAAGGCAGCGTATGGATGGCGGTGTGTTTCTTGCTCTAATTGGTGATAATTTTGATGCTCACAACTACATACAAAAAGCTGAAGAAATGGGCGCTGTTGCCATTATTGCCAGTCGTCAAGTATCAAGCAGGCTCCCCGTTTTGTTGGTTAAAAATACGCAAGATGCGCTCAGTAAAATTGCCAAACACCACTTAAACAATATCAAACCAATGGCCGTAGCCATTACCGGTAGCAACGGAAAAACCACCACTAAAAATTTACTGGCCAACATTCTCAAACTGTCTGCACCAACGCTTAAAACTGCAGGCAATTTAAATAATCATCTCGGTGTGCCAATGACACTCCTAAAGCTTGAGCCCACGCACCAATACGCGGTGATTGAAATGGGGGCTAATCATTTGGGTGAAATCAAACACCTGCGTGAGCTGGTACAACCTGATGTGGCTGTAGTAACTAATACCGGAGATGCGCATATCGGTGAATTTGGCAGTAAAGAAAATTTAATTAGCGCCAAGGGTGAAATTTACTCGGTAGATTCTCAAAATATCACTAACACCAATACCAACTATACAGCCGATCTTAGCTTTGGAAATGATGGCGATGTGTTTGCTAGCAATATTCATGAATCAAACTTTACACTTAACATTAAAGAGGAAAATATCGATGTGTCGCTACAACTAATTGGCAAACACAATATAGACAACGCCTTGGCAGCGAGCGCTTGTGCACATGCCTTGGGCATTGATATTGATCAAATTAAATTGGGCCTTGAAAATACCAAGGCAGAGTCTGGACGCCTAAATACCATCCGTACTGAAAAATTTACACTCATTGACGATACTTACAACGCCAGCCCCACTTCAGTCAAAGCAGCACTTGAAACTTTATCGCAATATCGGGGCGAATTAGTTGTGATATTAGGCGATATGGCAGAGCTCGGCGATGAAGCAATATCACTGCATCAGCAAGTGGGCAAGCTCGCTAAACAGATCACAGCTAATTTTTACAGCTTTGGTACACTCTCCAAACACTACCAAGCCCAACATTTTGATTCACAGCAGCAACTATCTGACCACATTATAAAGAATCACTTAGACTCAACCGTTCTTGTTAAAGGCTCTAGAATCGCCCAACTGGATAAACTTATCACTCTTTTACAAAAATAACTCGTTTTTCACTTGACCTTTTGTCAAAACCTAGCGATAATTACGCGCTTGATGGGCCCGTGGCTCAATTGGATAGAGTACTCGGCTACGAACCGAGCGGTTACTGGTTCGACTCCAGTCGGGCCCACCATCAAATTCACATCAAGTTTATTCGCCCAAAGTACTTCTGATAGAATACACGCATGATGACAATCCCCAACATAATTACACTTTCTAGAATTTTCTTAATTCCAGTTTTTGTCGCCCTCTATTATTTCCAGCCGGCCTATACACAAACGCCAGTTTTTACCTGGATTAATTTTTGTCTAACGGGCGCTTATGCCTTTATCAGCACAACTGATTACTTAGATGGCTATCTCGCCAGAAAGCTTAACATGACTTCGCAATTGGGTGCTTTTCTAGATCCTGTGGCAGATAAGCTTATGGTTTCGGTTGCACTGATTATGCTGGTAGATTTTTACCCATCAGATACGCATTGGTATATCACCATTGCTGCGCTTATTATCATTTCTCGTGAAATTTTAGTCTCGGCTTTAAGAGAATGGATGGGCACTATTGGTCAACGATCGAATGTGAATGTTTCTTACATTGGCAAGGTTAAAACCTTTGTGCAAATTTTTGCCATTTTATTCTTACTCTATCAGCAGCCCTTCTTTGGCCTACCTAGTTTTGAGATTGGCGTTACCCTGCTAATAGCAGCAACACTCCTAACTTTATGGTCTGGTTTTATTTATTTAAGAGAAGGGGTTAAAACTTTTGATAATTAATCCCAAATCGGTCTTGACTATTTTGAAAAAAACACTATAATTTCACCTTCTACTGCGGGAATAGCTCAGCTGGTAGAGCATCACGTTGCCAACGTGAATGTCGCGAGTTCGAATCTCGTTTCCCGCTCCAGATTTTTAAAAGGCCTGTTTATCAGGTCTTTTTTTATATAGCCTTTTTGCACGCACCTTGGCCGGATAGCAAATCGGTTATGCAGTGGATTGCAAATCCATCTAGACCAGTTCGATTCTGGTTCCGGCCTCCATATATAAAAAAAGCCCGATTTATTATCGGGCTTTTTTTATGCAATCACTTAAGCTAAGCTACCAATTCTCGCCCAGGAGTTCAAAATAAGCTTGCGGGTGCTGGCACGCTGGACACAGCTCTGGCGCCTCTTTAGCTTCGTGTAAATAACCACAATTTCGACAACGCCAGGTTACGACACCATTACGCTTAAATACACGCCCTTCTTTGATATTCTTGGCAAGTGCCTTATAGCGACGATCATGCTGTTTTTCAGCAATAATAATTGACTCAAAAGTTTGAGCGATATCGTCAAACCCTTCTTCTCTAGCTGTTTTTGTAAACGCAGGATACATCACTGACCATTCGTATTCCTCTCCTTCTGCAGCTGCCATTAAATTATCAAAGGTATTGCCAATAACGCCAGCAGGAAATGAGCAGGTAATCTCTAACTCGCCACCTTCTAAATATTTGAAAAATCGCTCTGCATGTTCTTTTTCTTGGCTAGCTGTTTCTAAAAAAATATCAGCAATTTGCATTAAACCTTCTTTTTTCGCCTTACTGGAAAAAAAAGTATAGCGATTTCGTGCTTGTGATTCTCCCGCAAAGGCAATCAACAAGTTTTTCTCAGTTTGCGATCCTTTGATACTGTTTGACATAAGACTTATTGTTAACGAAATAATGACAAAATTATAACGCCATACACAAACTTACGGCTGGTTATTCTCTATAGGGCTGTCCATTGCTGCTCTAATAAAATCTCTTGATCATTTTTTATTAAGACTTGATACATATCTCCAGACTCTAAAACACCCACGCCTTTTGGTGTGCCTGTCATCACAATATCTCCATCCTCTAAATGCATAAAAGATTGAATTTCTTTTAATATTTTTTCAGGAGAGTGAATCATTAGCTCTAGATTTCCTTGCTGCGCAACAACGCCATTAATAGACAATGTGAACGACAAAGAGGGATCGATACTTTCTATCGGAATAAACATGCTAAATACCGCTGATCCGTCAAAAGACTTGGCACGCTCCCAGGGGAGTGATTTTTTCTTAAGTTGGGATTGAAGCCCTCTTTTAGTTAGGTCAAAGCCAAAACCAACTGCTGAAAACCGACCATTTTCAAAAACAAAGGCTAACTCTCCTTCGTAATGAATAGGCTCTTGGTGGTATGAATTAAGCTCATGGCTAATGGCTGAGTTGGGTTTAGAAAACAACACCATTTGATCTGGAATTTCATTGTTGAGTTCGCTAATATGCGCATAATAATTTCTACCCACGCAAACAACCTTTGAAGGAGTAATCATCTTTTTATTAATACAAATAGTATTCATAACCCCTCTATTTTTTATCTAAAATAATTCTACACCCTAAAAACCGACCAAAAATTTAGTAAATAATTAAAATTGTCAGTATTTGGCTCTGAATTTATGCAAAAACCGACTATTTATATAAAAAAATACCACTTTTAAGCCTTAAAATCGTATTTTATAAACAAAAATACCCACTAAACAATATATTTAGTGGGTATTTTCAGAAATTTAGCAAATTTCAAGAATGGCTTATTTTTTACTTTAAAGCCTTGAGGCGTAAGCGAAGTGCGTTCAGCTTGATAAAACCTGCTGCATCTTTTTGATCATAAGCGCCTTCATCATCTTCAAAGGTGGCAATTTTCTCACTAAACAGTGAATCATCAGATTTACGCCCAACAACTGTAATGCCGCCTTTGTAAAGCTTAAGACGCACAACACCATTAACGACTGCTTGTGTTTGGTCGATTGCCGCTTGAAGCATTTCACGCTCTGGCGCAAACCAAAAGCCGTTATAAACCATCTCAGCATATTTTGGCATTAGCTCGTCTTTAAGATGCGCTGCTTCACGATCAAGTGTGAGACTTTCCATGGCGCGGTGAGCTTTAAGCATAACTGTGCCAGCTGGGGTTTCGTAACAACCGCGTGATTTCATGCCGACAAAACGATTCTCAACAATATCATCACGACCAATACCGTGAGCACCTGCGCGCTGATTAAGCACTTCCATTACCGTTGCCGGGCTCATGGCTTCGCCATCAATGGCCATGATATCGCCCTTTGAATAAGTAAGTTCAATGTATTCAGCTTGGTCAGGTGCGTTCTCAGGAGAAACGGTCCAACGCCACATATCGTCTTCTGGCTCTGCCCAAGGATCTTCCAAGATATCACCCTCATAAGAAATATGCAATAAATTAGCATCCATTGAATAGGGGGATTTTTTATTTTGCTTTTGGTAGTCAATCTCAATACCATGACTCTCAGCAAAGTTCATTAACGATTCACGCGAAGACAACTCCCACTCACGCCACGGCGCAATCACTTGAATATCTGCGTCGAGGGCATAAGCATTAAGCTCGAAACGCACTTGATCATTACCTTTACCGGTTGCACCGTGTGAAATAGCATCTGCACCTACTTCACGAGCAATTTCAACCAAACGCTTAGAAATAAGTGGACGAGCAATCGAGGTACCTAGTAGGTATTCACCCTCATAAATTGCATTGGCACGAAACATTGGAAAGACAAAATCTCTAGCAAACTCTTCACGCAAATCTTCAATATAGATTTCTTTAACGCCTGAAGCTATTGCTTTGGCACGTGCCGGCTCTACCTCTTCACCTTGACCAATGTCAGCGGTAAAAGTAACCACTTCACACTGGTAAGTGTCTTGCAGCCATTTAACGATAATACTTGTATCCAATCCACCTGAATAGGCTAATACTACTTTATTCATCTTTATTCCTTGCGCTCTCTTGAGCCGTACTTTTTCCAAAATTAATTGTTTTTACTAGCAAAACCTTGCCAAGTTGATCAACCACTTCAACCGTCCATTTGCCTGTCCATGTGTGCCAAATATTTTTACTTGACCAAACACGCCAACGATCTCCTTTAATATCAAAGCTAATTTCAGCCTTGGTTTTATTCTGGTAAATCCAGCGGTGTGTGATTCTATCACCGCTTAACTGTCGAACATTGGTAAAGAAATAGATTTTACCTAAAGAATCCTGTGCTTCAGTAATTATCTCAACTGGCTGTCTATCAACCACAGAAGTGGCAAAAACTGCCTGGGAAATATTCTGGTGTGGCCATGCAGCTAATGCAGATTGTGCAATAAATACCCATAATAGTGGGATTATTTTTTTCATTATTTCACCCAATCAACCATATGTAATTCAATTTCATCTTCATTAATTTTAGCATCTGAAAAAGTACGTCCACGTACTGAAATTCCAGCTAAATGCACAGACTCCATATTACCACTAATTAATGGATGCCAATCAAACAACGACTTTTTTTCGTGCAATAACCGATAGGCGCATGTTGGCGGTAACCAGTTAAATTTTTCACCCCAATCTGGGTAAATGGTTAAACAATCAGGTACGTAATCTTGGCGATTGTCATAATGTGGACATTGGCAAGTTTCCTCGTTCATGTAATGACACACCACATCAGTAAAGTAAATATCACCCGTGTCTTCGTCTTCAAGCTTATGTAAACAACAACGTCCGCAACTATCACAAAGCGATTCCCACTGCTCGCGACTCATGTCACTCAGACTGGTTGTTTGCCAAAAATTTAACTCTGTGTCTGACATAACCTTACAACAATCCGCCAACAAGGCGAGCTAAAATTTTTCTACCTTCAGCATCCCCTTTTCGTGCTGATGCACTGGCCCAATAGTAGGCTTTTTGATAGTTAGGCGCTACACCGGTGCCGTTAATATACATCATGGCTAGAGAATTTTGCGAACGGGTAATATCTTGATTAGCAGATTGTTGCATGAGTACAAATGCTTTGCGCTCATCCTTGGCGACCAGCTCGCCAATACTATAAAGTATGCTTAAATTATATTGTGCAATCGGGTTGCCTTGTTGTGCACTAATTAGCAATTTTTCAACATTGGTCATGATATCCAAATTACTATTTAACGAGTCTAATATCTGCTGCTGATCAGGAATCATATTGGATAAATTAATCTCTGGCTGAATATTTAAACCCTCGAGTATGTCGTTTGTTATGCTGATAGGTACTAGACCGGATTCAGTTTGAACACTTTCAACCGTTTGCACCTCAAGTGTTGCAATCTCAAGTGCTAACTCTTCCTCTTTTGATTGCGCCAAAGTCTCTAGATCTTGGAGCAAAATAGTGGCTGTCTCTTGCTGTTGCTCGCTCGCCTTAGTCAGCCATTTTTTAGCCTTAGTAGTTTGGTCGTTAGCTAGTAACAATTGACCAAGCTGCAACTGTGCTTTTGCATGTCCTGCTTGAGACGCTTCTAAAAATAACTGCTGCGCTTTGACTTCATCTTTAATTACACCCATACCTGAAAGTAGGTTTATGGCTAAAGCATATTGCGCATTGATATGCCCTTGGTCTGAGGATTTTCGATAATAATAAACCGCCTGAGCGTATTGATTTCGACTCTGGTAAAAGTCGGCCAAATGAAATTGCGCTTCAGGATCGTATTGGTTGGCAGCCTTTAAATACCAAATTTGTGCTGAGTTATCGTCCTGATCAACACCTACACCCTCTTCATACAACTTGGCTAAGGTCAGCTGTGCAACACCGTAGCCCAGCTGTGCTGCTCGCTCATACCAATGAAAGGCTTTTTTATCATTCGCCTCAACTCCTTCACCAAGTCGATACATCACTGCTAAGTTATATTGCGCAGCAACAAAATCTTGCTCAGCTGCTTTCTCATACCAATCTTTAGCTTGTGTTAAATCTTGAGCGGTACCAATGCCGTGATAATAACCATTGGCAATGTTAAATTGAGCACTTGCATAACCTTGATTTGCAACTTGCGTATACCAATAAAATGCTAATTTTTCATCAGTCTTGATGCCAATACCATTATGGTACATATTCGCCAAGCTGAATTGCGACCTAGCATCACCACTTTTTGCAGATTTTTCTAACTTGGTTAGTAAAAGATCTTGTGACATTTGGCTTGAATCATCAAGTGTTTTAGGCTGTTGATTGATGACCTCATTACCCTGCTCAGACTGCAAAATCTGCAAAGCCTGAGCCGGTGCACAAAGAATACCAATAAGATAGAAAAATTTAATCATTGCTTTATATTTTAATCAGGTTGTTATGAGTTGAGAAGCTAATCTTTCAATGCCAATAGCCACACCAGAACAAGGCGGCAAGGGGGTTTCCAGACAAGCTAAAAATTCAACATCTAGATCAAAAAAAGGCTTATTCAGCTGTTGACGCTTGGCATTTTCATGCGCAAACACCTGTTGATATGACGATGAATCTTGCAACTCATCGTAGCCATTACCTACTTCAACACCTGACAAATACAACTCAAATCTATGCGCAATTCTGCCTTCAATCCTAGCCAGAGCCGACTGCTCGGACGGATAATCATAGATAAAACAGATGGGTATATCCTTTAAACAAGGCTCAACTAAATGCACGAACAAAAACATTTGCAGATCTTCAATCCATTCAAACTCAATACTCAGGCCGTGTGTTAAAGCGATGCGCTTTAATGATTCAAAATCTGTATTTAGTATGTCGATATTAGTAAACTGAGAAAATGCCTGAGCATAAGACATCTTAACTGTCTTATCTTCAAAGCCTAAGTGATGAAGCAATGCAGATAGGTCGGCCATTAGCCGGTGAATATCGAAATTGATTCGGTAGTATTCTAATAAAGTGAACTCATTAAAATTACGCTCACCCACTTCATTGTCTCTAAAGACTGGGCAGATTTGATAAATATCACCACTTCCCTGTGCCAGTAATTTTTTCATTTCTAACTCGGGAGAAGTGTGTAGATACTGTTGTTTTTTTAGGCCAATCGCTTGATTAGTAGCCACAACAATACTGTCAATATAAACGTCAGTTGTCGGGGTATTTAATAAAGATGGTGTTTGCACTTCGAGCAAATCCTGAGCATCAAAAAATGCACGGATTTTTTTAAATAAGACTGCTTTTTTCTCAAGTTCTGTCATGCTGCCAGATTGGAGTAAAGAATGTTAAGCCAACATTTATTTTTAAACAGTAACTATGAGCGTCCAGCATATTCATTAGTACGCGTATCCACTTTAACAATTTCACCAATGCTAATAAAAAGTGGCACTTGAACAACAACACCTGTATTCATAGTTGCCGGCTTTCCGCCTGTTCCAGCAGTATCACCCTTAAGACCGGGATCGGTATCAACAACCTCCAACATAACATGATTTGGTGGTGTAACAGAAATAGGGTTGTCATTCCAAAGCACTACAGTACACATATCCTGTTCAACTAGATATCCGCGTGCGTCATCCATAGCACTATCATCAATGGCGTATTGCTCAAAAGTCTCAGGATCCATAAAATTCCATGCACTACCATCATTATAAAGATACTGCATATCAAGCTCCATAACGTCAGCACCCTCTAAAGACTCACCTGATTTAAAGGTTTTAATCAGGCTTTTTCCAGTAATTAAATCCTTAAACTTGACACGATTAAACGCCTGACCTTTGCCTGGCTTTACAATTTCATTATTAACAATAGAGCAAGGATTGCCGTCCAGCATAAGTTTCATGCCATTTTTAAACTGACTGGTGGAGTAATTTGCCATTTTTTAACCTATTAAGTGTAAAATTCAAGCATCTTATTTTACGCACTTTTTCATGCACATACACGAATACCAGGCGAAAGGCTTATTTAGACAATTCAACATTCAAACGCCCAAAGCCATTTTGGTTACCACTTCCGGTGAAGCTGCCAAAGCTTGTGCCGAATTAGGCGGCAGCATCTGGGTGGTTAAGGCTCAAGTGCACGCTGGTGGTCGTGGCAAAGGCGGTGGTGTGGTTTTATGTCGCTCAATTAATGATGTTGAGAATGCCTGCGAACAACTACTTGGATCAAACTTAATTACGCCACAAACAGATGACAAGGGCCTGCCCATTAACCAACTACTGATTGAAAGTGGTCAAAATATTGAGCGTGAACTGTATCTAGGGCTATTGGTTGATCGACAAACTCAGAAAATTACAGTTCTTGCTTCGACTGAAGGTGGCATGGATATTGAAAAAGTAGCTAGCGACACACCCTCAATGATCATTAAGTTTGGAGTTGACCCACTGGGCGCTTTAAGTGCGAATGATTGCGCTTCAATTGCCTCACAGCTTAATCTTAAAGATACACTGGCCGATCAATTTATAACAACCTTAATGGGCTTGTACGAAATTTTTATCAGCAAAGATGTTAGCCTTATCGAAATCAATCCGCTAATTACAACAACAGAAAACACGTTGTTGGCGCTAGATGGAAAAATTGATTTCGATGATAATGCCCTATATCGACACGAAGACATAACTGCCATGCGTGACACTTCACAAGAAGATGAAAAGGAAAATGAGGCAAGTAAATATCAGCTTAACTACATCTCTTTGGATGGCACCATTGGCTGCATGGTGAATGGCGCAGGACTAGCCATGGCGACCATGGATTTGATTGAGCACCATGGTGGCTCACCTGCAAATTTTTTGGATGTTGGCGGTGGCACAACCGCTGATCGTGTTGCAAAAGCATTTGAACTCATTCAAACAGAGGCAAATGTTAAAGGTGTTTTAGTCAATATTTTTGGCGGCATTGTTCGTTGTGACTTAATTGCTCAAGGTATTTTACAAGCGATTGAAAAAGTAGGTCTAAACCTACCAATCGTGGTGCGTTTAGAAGGAACTAATGCCACTGAAGGCTTAAAACTCCTTGATGAATCAACAGCAGAAATTTACACCGAAGCGGACCTTACTCAGGCAGCGATTAAAATTGTATCGCTAGCAAAAGGAGTGGCAAAATGAGCGTATTAATCAATTCTAGCACTCGAGTCATCACTCAAGGCTTTACCGGCAAGCAAGGCACTTTTCATTCGCAACAAGCTATCGACTATGGAACACAGTTTGTTGGTGGTGTTACTCCTGGAAAAGGTGGGCAAACACACCTAGATTTACCCGTATTTAATTCTGTTAAAGAATCAATGGCAGCAACTGGCGCTACCGCCACCATGATTTACGTACCGCCGCGCTTTGCCTATGCCTCTATTGTTGAAGCAATTGAAGCTGAAATACCGGTTATCGCTTGTATTACAGAAGGCATTCCTGTGCAAGACATGCTGAAAATCAAAGCAATCTTAAAAGATTCTAATTCAACCTTGATTGGTCCCAATTGCCCAGGCGTTATCACCCCTGACGAATGCAAGTTGGGCATTATGCCAGGCAATATTCATCAAGCTGGTAGTGTTGGTGTGGTATCTAGATCAGGCACACTTACTTACGAAGCCGTTCATCAAACCACCCTAACAGGGCTTGGTCAAAGTACTTGTATTGGTATTGGTGGCGACCCTATTCAGGGGATGAATTTCATTGATTGTTTGGCGCTGTTTGAACAAGATGAGCAAACCCAATCCATTATCATGGTGGGTGAAATCGGTGGATCTGCTGAAGAAGAAGCAGCAGAATTTATCAAAAGCAACATATCAAAGCCTGTTGTCTCTTATATTGCCGGACTAACTGCACCAAAAGGTAAGCGTATGGGGCATGCGGGTGCAGTTATTAGCGGTGGAAGTGGAAAAGCAGAGGATAAAATCAAAGCGCTCGAAGCGGTAGGTGTTGCCATTGCACCTACGCCTGCAATGATGGGGTCAACTCTTTTAGAAATTTTAAAATAATCCATAAGGTGATAGGCAAATTCTATCACTCAGATAAATCATGAAAAAACCTATTGTTGTTTTGGGAATCGGTGAGCTTGGCAGTGTTTTTGCTCGTGCTTTTCTAAAAAATAATTACCCGGTATATCCCATCACTAAAGAGACAGATATTAATGAGCTTGCACATAATATTGATCCAGAGTTAATCTTAATCTGCACCGGGGAAGCTGACTTACAAAACGCGCTAAAAGACATTCCAGATAAATGGAAAAATCGTGTGGCAATGATGCAAAATGAACTTTTGCCCAGAGATTGGGAAGATCATGGATTTATTAATCCAACGGTTATTTCTGTATGGTTTGAAAAGAAAAAAGGCATGGATTCTAAGGTGTTAATATCCTCTCCTGTATTTGGTAAAAAATCCCACATATTGGCCGAATCTCTTGCTCTAATCGATATTCCAGCCCATGTACTTAACAGTGAAGATGCTCTGTTATTTGAATTGGTCTTAAAAAATCTATACATTCTAACAACCAATATTGCTGGCATGGCTATTGAGCCAGGTGCCAATGTTGACAGCCTACGTCGCAATCATCTTCAATTAATGCGTGATGTTTCAAGTGATGTTTTGATATTACAAAGCACACTTACTGGGCGGGTATTTGATCAAACCGATTTAGAACAGGGAATGATTAAGGCTTTTGAAGGGGATTTGAAGCATGGTTGCATGGGTAGATCAGCTCCTGCACGACTTGAGCGAGCACTACAGTTAGCTAGAGAGCTAGACTTGACCATGCCAACCTTAGAAAAAATTAGGAAGAATGCTTAACCATTCATCTTGGCGTAGACTTTTTCAATTTCTTGTTCTAACGCCAATAATGAAAAACCTCTTACCTCTTCAATAAATTTTTGCCCCATAAAAAATACTTGTACCACAGGTAATGAGAAAACACCGTGCTGTGCACAGACTTCTTGCAACTGTTCGCAATCAATATAAACCATTTCCAGATCTGGAAACTTAGCTGAATAATTATTAAATATTTGTGGCTTAATAGTCTGACAAACACCACAATGAGCGCCGCCAAATAAAATTAACACTGCATCCTTTTCACGCTTAAGACTCTCTAATTGATCTTGACTTTCTAGTTGATTCATAATTGCTCTCCTAGTTGGGTAAAGAATACCTCAAAACTGGGCAGATTTAATTCTGCCTGTCTTTGTTTTTCACCCCACATTGGCTCTGGAAAGTAGCTATCAGCCTCAAAACGCGCCATAACATGCCAATGAACGTGCGGCAACAGGTTGCCAAATGATGCGATGTTGATCTTATCAGCTTTAAAATAGTCCAACATATATTTTTCAGTCACATCAATTATTCTAAAAATTTCCAGTTTTTCATCAACACTACATTCGCTAAATTCTTTAATTTTCCTTTGGGTAAAAATCTTAACCCAGGGTACTTCACTTGTCTCAATCTCTACTTTAACCAATTCATTTTCAAAAATCATATCTGTCTCTTTAATAAAATCGTCATAGGTCTTGCGACGATGCGTCTATAGTCAACAACATCGCATCACCATAAGAGAAAAATCGATATTCATTTTCAATAGCATGTTGATAAATCTCCATCATTCTTTCTCGACCAATAAAAGCACTAACCAGCATCAGCAAGGATGACTTTGGCAAGTGAAAATTAGTAATCATCATATCCACTATCTTAAACTCATAGCCAGGATAGATAAAAATATCAGTCTCTTCTTTTGTAGCATGAAGTGTGCCACTCTTAGCGGCAGACTCCAGGGATCTAACTGCCGTAGTTCCCACGGCAATAATGCGCCCAC
This sequence comes from uncultured Candidatus Thioglobus sp., assembly GCF_963981275.1. Taxonomy (NCBI): domain Bacteria; kingdom Pseudomonadati; phylum Pseudomonadota; class Gammaproteobacteria; family Pseudothioglobaceae (SeqCode); genus Candidatus Thioglobus; species uncultured Candidatus Thioglobus sp. The sequence continues at coordinate 15,382 of NZ_CAXCCZ010000006.1, forward strand.
CATTAGCTTTGGTTTGCTGGATTTTGTCCACTGTTTTTTGATCAATTTCAAAATATTCACTATGCATCTGATGATCAGTAATATTATCAGCCTTAACTGGTTGAAACGTACCCGCCCCCACATGTAGTGTTACAAAAGTATGGTCAACACCCTGGTTTTTTAATTTTTTTAACAAGGCATCATCAAAATGCAGCCCTGCCGTCGGCGCTGCTACCGCACCTTCTTGCTCAGCAAAAACTGTCTGGTAGCGCTCTAAGTCAGATTTTTCATCACTACGCTCAATATAAGGCGGAAGCGGGATATGACCCACATCATTTAACAATCCCAGTAATGAGTCTGTTTCAAAATTTAATGTATAAAAGCCATTCTCTTTGTTGATAACTTGGGCTTTATCACCATTTTCCAAAGTGATAAAACTGTCCATTTTTGGCGCTCTAGAAGCTTTCACCATGGCTAGCACTTGCTTATCATTTAGCAGGCGCTCAATCATAATTTCAACTTTACCACCTGAAGCTTTATGGCCAAATAATCTTGCAGGAATAACACGCGTGTTATTCATCACTAGCAAATCGCCAGGCTTAATAAACTCAGTTATTTGATAAAAGTGTGCATCAATTATTGTATTTTGAGGCACTAAAAGTCTTGAATCCGTTCTGTTTTCTGGCGGATTTTGTGCAATCAAAGACTTGGGTAAATCAAAATCAAATTCACTTAATAACATAACTTACTTAGCACTCTTGTCCAACAGAGCTTGCTTACTAAACAATTCTAATACTTGGTGGCTGGCTGTCACAATTGCTCTAGGCGTGATCGTGGCGCCAGTAAATGCCTCAAAAACACCACCATCACGCTTTACTTTCCAATTATCTGGACCAGGATTTGATAATGACAATCCAGTAAATTTCTTAATCCAATCTGACTTTCTTGTTTCAATTTTATCACCCAGGCCAGGGGTTTCTTTATGAGCAATAACGCGCACACCAAGCAGCGTTTGATCAGATGAAATCCCTGTTAGTAGGAGAATATTGCCATTGTATCCATTAGGGTAAGTGTGCTCTATTAAATGAGCAAAAACCTGTCCATTGCGTTTTGCAGGGTAAATATTAATACTTTGATGCACGCCATGCAATGTTAACAACTGCGTATATTTATCTTTCAATATATCATTATCATAATTAGACACAAGCTCAGCTAAGCGCTTAATCAATAGCTGCTCTTCATTGTGTTGAATTTGCTCTTGGGTAGTGTTTTGCGTCCAGCTCACAAAGAAAATACTGATTATCGTGAAGATCAACAACAACAGACCTGGCTTTAAAATTTCCTTAATCATGATCTTCCAAACACCTTTGGCTGTGTGTAATGATCAATTAACGGCACCACCATATTCATTAACAATACAGCAAACGCAACACCATCAGGATAACCGCCATAGGTGCGAATAACAACAATCAACATGCCAATCAAAAATCCATAAATTAATCGCCCTCTAGGTGTTGTACTAGCTGAAACTGGATCGGTAGCAATAAAAAATGCGCCCAACATTGTACCACCCAATATCAAGTGGTTTTGAACTGGCAGATGCTGCTGTGCATCAAGCATCGAAATAAGCGATGCCACAGTCAAAATTCCAGCTAAAACTGCAACAGGAATATGCCAAAATATAATTTTGCGCGCCAATAAATAAATACCGCCAACTAAAAATCCTATATTAATCCACGATTGAGAGATGGAACGCACTTGCAGTGTTGCGATATCACTCCCTAAAGATAGACTAGTTTTAACGTCATCTAATCTTGTTGCACCACTTATTCCATCAAAATTTAATAAATTAAACACCTCATCAACCACCTGACTCAAGCTTAAAAAATCAACTGGCCAGGTGGTCATTTGCAAAGGGTATGAAATCAATAAAAAAGCATAGCCCAGCATAGCAGGATTAAACGGGTTATTGCCCAGGCCACCATACAACTGCTTACCAAAGATAATTGCAAATGCAACGCCCACAACCACCAGCCACCACGGCGCAATAGAAGGAATAGAAATAGCCAGCAAAATGGCCGTTAAAACTGCCGAACCATCACTGAGAGACGCCAGAACCGAACGACCTCGCATCGCCACAAAAGCGGACTCAACAATCAATGCTGAAACAACGCCTAGCAATATTTGAACAATAATACCCCAGCCAAAGAATACATAAGATGCACTAACACCTAGCACCAGGGCATAAATAACCTGTCTCATAATTTGATTAGTATTAAGTCCAGTACTATGCATTGTCTTCCTTGGTTTTTTTAACGCGCGCCATTGCCTGGGCGATTTTATCCTTTTGTGCTGAATCTGCCTGTTTATCTTTAGCCATTTTCTCTTTTAGCGCTTGCTTTTTCTCAGCCATCATTTTTGCACGCTCTTGTTTATTGCGCTCTAATCGATACTCTCTAAACTCAAAGCGCTCTCTAGCAATATCAGTTTTATGTTGATCAGTTTCTTGTTTTTTGGATAACGCCTTAGCAAAAGAGAAATAACTTACCAAGTCAATATGACTAGGACAAACATACGAGCAACATGCACATTCAATGCAGTCTAGTAGATGGTAATCCATGCACTTGTCAATATTTTTACCTTTGGCATGCCAATAAAGCTGCTGTGGTAACAATCCAATTGGGCAAACCGTATTGCAACTATTGCAACGAATACATTCTTTAGTGGCTTGTACGGGCTTTTTATTATTGACAAAAATACAATTCGTAATTTTACAAATTGGCACTTGAGTGGTTTCTACATCAACCCCCATCATCATACCACCCATGCGGTAATCATGCGCTTGACTGTTAACCTTGGTAAGGCCGATCACTTGCTCAAAGGAGGTTCCTAGCCGCACTTCTGCGTTGATGGGTGTTAGCGCATCCCCTGTAATTGTTACAATGCGTGAGACCAAAGGACGTTGATCGATAACCGCATCATAAATAGCTTTGGTACTTGAAACATTTTGACATAAAACACCTTTATCTGCTGCAAATCCACCTGATGGAATTTCAATATTTAGCAAAGCTTTAATTAAAAGTTTTTCAGCGCCAGAAGTGTATTTTGTGGGCAGCTGGACAAGACTGATTCGATCATTATGACTAAACATCAACAGAGACTGATACGCCTCTTGCTTGTCATCTTCAATGGCAATAATGGCTTTTTTGGCACCAGTGATGTGTAATAAAATTTCTACGCCACGTACAACTTCTCGAGGATGGTGTTGCATTAGCGCATCATCGCACATCACCCCAGGTTCGCACTCTGTGCCATTAATAATCAGGGTATGGCAGTCAGTTGCCTTACTCAGCTTTGTATGCGATGGAAACCCGGCGCCACCTAAGCCTACAATACCTGAACGCTGAACATAGTCAATCATTGTTTGTCGGTCACAATGTAGGAAATCATGTCCACAACCTTGTGTCTCAATCCACTCATCTTGGCCATCAGACTCAATACTAATACAGTTAGATTTTAAGCCTGACTTATGTGGAATAATTTGCTTGTCAATTGCCGTGACAGTGCCAGATATAGAAGCGTGAATAGGTACACAGAATTGATCTTCTGTTTTTGCAATAATTTGTCCTGTCAGCACCCTATCACCAACACTAACACAAGGCTTGGCTTCTGCACCAATACGTTGTTGAAGTGGTAAAACCACCTTACTAGGCAAGGGTGCTTGAACAATTTCTACTTGATTAACCGGATAAGGATTGGCAATTACAACGCCACCTGAGAAAGTATTATTAGACACGAACTTCTCCAGGAATATTTGGTACAAAGGTTGATAAGGTTGGGGTGATTTCTCTTACATAGATACAGTCAACTGGACAAACTGGAATGCATAAATCACAACCCGTGCATTCATCCTGGATAACCGTTGTCATTACTTTTGAGGCACCTACAAACGCATCTACAGGGCAAGCCTGAATGCACAAAGTACAGCCAATGCATAATTTCTCATCAACATAAACAACATGGTCAGGTTTGGTTTCTCCGTGTTCTTCATTTAGTGTTAAGACCTCCAAGTCCAACAGCTCTGCCAATGCATCCACACCCTCTTGACCACCGGGCGGACACTGATTTATTTGCGCCTCGCCTTTAGCTAAAGCTTCAGCATACGGACGACAGCCCGGAAAGTCACACTGTCCACATTGGGTTTGCGGCAAAATAGCATCAATTTGATCAACCAAAGGGTTGCCTTTAATTTTAAAACGAATCGCAGCATAACCCAGGATCAGTCCAAGAATTAGGGTTAAGCTTGAAAAAATAACAACCGATTCTATCACTAGGCCAGTCCAATAAAGCCCATAAATGCCATAGACATTAAGCCTGCGGTAATCAAGGCAATAGGCGCACCCCTAAAGGCAACAGGTACATCAGCTGTATCAATACGTTCACGAATAGCTGAAAATAACACCAGTACAAAAGAAAAACCAATCGCTGCGCCAAAGCCATACACGACTGACGCTAAAAACCCATTATCCTGGTTAACATTTAAAAGTGCCACGCCCAGTACTGCGCAATTGGTGGTAATAAGTGGTAGAAAAACACCGAGAGATTGATGCAGAACAGGAGAGGTTTTATTAACTACCAGCTCTGTAAAACCCACCACACCTGCAATGGTAACAATAAAAGCGATGGTTCTCAAATATTCCATTTCAAATGGTATGAGAATGTAAGTATTAATTAAGTAGCTAGAAACACTGGCTAAAGTTAAAACAAAAGTTGTCGCAAAACCCATGCCAATAGCAGTCTCGACTTTTTTAGAGACTCCCATGAATGGACATAATCCTAGGAACTTCACCAAGACGAAATTATTCACCAAGATTGTGCTCACTAAAATTAAAACATATTCATTCATACTGCTGATTTTAACCAACAATTATAAATTCATATAGCTAATTTTGACTCGTCTTATCCTTTAGTTTATCAAGCATTTGCCAGTATAGATCTAATTTACATTGCCGTCTCATAGAAAGTCAAAGTATCCGCATAATTCTGCACGCCGAACTCACCATACTGATAATCAAGATCAAATGAGTCAACACCACAACGCAACATTAGTTGAATCCTATTACGGTTAGCATTAAATGCAAAAATTTCACCTGTATAACGCCATACGCTTCTTAATATTCTAACTTGAGTACAAACTCTACAATCATCAGCATTTCTAAAGTCAACAGCAATCAATGGAATACTCTGCAAATCATTGGCAATCCGCTCAATCTGATCTGTGACTTCCAATCGAAGAGAAATTTGTAAATTTTCTAATAATTGCTTATCTTCAAAAAGCCACCTATCCAGCGAGATGGTGCAATTTTCTACCAACTGTGATTCAAAATCAGATACGTGCAATAATTCCTTGCTAAGAATGATATTATTTTTTGTAGTCATTTTATCCCTCGATAATTAAAGTTAACATAGAAACTAAGATATACATATTTTTCTAAAAAAATAGAAATAAATAGTAAAAAAATAACTTTATTATTTAAAAATATGCAATTAATAGTATATTATTCTCTTATTAATAAAAACTATAGAAATTATTATGGACAAGACGGACATACAAATTCTAAATTTGTTACAAAAAAATGCAGATTTAACTATTCAAGACATTTCCAAATCGGTTTATTTATCGACCACTCCCTGCTGGAAGAGAATTAATAAATTAAAGTCGATGGGTTTTATTCAAAAAACCGTAGCAATACTTGATCCAAAAAAAACAAACCTAAATACTATAGCTTTTGTATTTGTTACCATTGAGAGCCATGACCAAGAAAAACTAGCCCTATTCTCCAGGGTTGTTGAAAGAATGCCAGAAATTGTAGAGTGTCATCGCATGAGTGGCACGATTGATTATTTACTAAAAGTAATTATTAAGGATATTGAGAGCTATGATTTATTCTATAAAAAACTAATTAACAAAGTGTCATTTCTTAAGGTTACATCTAATTTTGTACTTGAAAAAATAAAACAAACTAGCGAAATTCCAATTATGGGTAGCATCGATATTACATAATAATCTTTATCATGCCAAATGAGCTAACCAGTAACAACGCACTGCCTACCCATTTTTTAAAAACCTGGTCATTTTCAATTATTTTTTGATGCACCCTAATGCCAACCACATGGCCAATGGCCGCAATAGGGATTAAAACAAGGGCGAATTCCCAATCAATAGTGACCCCCATCAGCATAAAGGTGACCATCTTAATGCTCACCAATACAAACCAAAGTACAAATAAAGTATTGCGCAAATACTCTTTGGCAATATGGCGCATATACACCGCTACAATTAGTGGCGCACCTGTAAGCGAAGTGCCTGCCACATAACCGCCCAAAATCAGTAATAATTTATCTATCCAGGGCTTATCTGATGTAATTTTTTGATTAAAAATCCAGGTAATGGCATAAAAAATAGTGATGGAATAAATAAAGATAATCACCACCCGATCAGGCAAGCTTAATAACCCGGCAACACCAACGAGTGTGGGTGGAATAATCCATACTAATGAGCGCTTTAGATAATCCCAGTCCACTTTTTTTATGGACTTAACCAGTGTTAACGACGAAAAAAACAGTAGGTGAATACCGATTACGGGCAACCAATATACAGGGCTACCGCCAATCAATAGCATTAGTGGTAGTCCAATTGCTGCACCACCAAAACCCAGTCCTGTGCGGACAAACCCTGTCCATAGAAAAATCAGACTAACCAGCACAAGACTGGTAGTATCAAAAACCATTAGCGCAGAGTATTCGCCAACTTTTCTGCACTCTGCTGAGTGAGTTGTGCATCTTTCGCCTCAACCATGACACGAATGAGTGGCTCAGTGCCTGAGGCACGGATTAGCACCCTTCCCTCGTCACCCAGATTTTCCTCAACTTCTTTAATAGTTGTGTTTAACTGCTGGTGATTATCAAGATCGACTTTCTCTTTGGTTTTGACATTAATTAACACTTGCGGGTATTTAACCATTTGATTTTTCAATTGATGAAGACTAGTGCCACTCTTAGCAAGAACTTCCAATACTTGTAGTGCGGAGATGATGCCGTCGCCCGAGGTGGTCTTGTCTAAACAAATCATATGACCAGAGCCCTCGCCGCCTATTACTGAGCCATGTTCCTTCATTTTTTCCATAACGTAGCGATCACCTACATCGGCTTCAACAAAATCGATATTCAAATCTCTTAAAGCATGACGCATACCTAGATTGGTCATTTTGGTGCCCACCACAACATTATTACTCAAACATTGTTGTGCCTGCCAAGCCTTAGCCACAATAAACACCAACTCATCGCCATCAACCAACTCACCTTGATGATCGACCATCATTAAACGATCACCATCCCCGTCAAAGGCAATACCCAGATCGGCTTTCGTTTCAAGCACAACATCCTGCAGATGTTGAGTATCAGTTGCACCACAATTTTTATTGATATTAACACCATCTGGCGTATTGTTAATCACCGCAGTACTAGCGCCTAATTCTGAAAATACATTATTAGCAATATGATAGGTAGCGCCATTGGCACAATCAATGACAATATTGAGCCCGCTCAAATTGATACCACGATCAAAAGTTGATTTACAAAATTCAATATATCGGCCTAGTGGCTGTTCGTGTCTACGTGCCTTGCCGATTTTATCGGAGCTGACACTTTGCATAGGTTCGGTTAATTTTTTTTCAATTTTAGCTTGATCTTTGCTGCTTAATTTTAGACCTTGACTGGAGAAAAATTTAACTCCGTTATCTTGGAAATGGTTATGGGAAGCGCTAATTACTACACCCGCTGAAGCGTTATAGGTTTGTGTCAAGTAGGCGATAGCTGGAGTTGGCATCGGACCCAATAGCCCCACATCTACACCAGCTGATAAAAATCCTGCCTCGAGTGCAGATTCAAATAAATAGCCCGATACTCTAGTGTCTTTACCAATAACTACGCTCGCCTTGCCTTTTTCTGACAAAACCGAGCCTACTGCCCAACCAAGTTTTAAAAAGAAGTCCGCTGTAATCGGCTCTATGCCTACTTCGCCTCGAATACCGTCTGTTCCAAAATAACTAGCCAATTTATTCTCCCTTTGTCGCTTGTAATACTAATAATGCATCTTTGGTTTCTATAACATCATGAACACGCACAATATCTGCCCCATTTTGAACTGCTATTATAGCGCTTGTTACACTGCCAACTACTCGACCTTTTACATCTCTGTTGTTTAGTATAGCACCAATCATGGATTTCCTAGAGAGCCCTGCTAAGAGTCGACACCCTAAACTCTTAAATTCATCGAACCGACGTAGAATCTCCAGGTTATGTTCCAGCGTCTTTCCAAAGCCGAATCCAGGGTCTAGAATAATCCTTTCTTTAGCAATGCCCACCTGTTCGCAAGCTTCAATTCTTTGTTGGAAAAATTGCCTAATATCATCAACAACATCGCCATATATTGGATTTTGTTGCATGGTTTGAGAAGATCCTTGTCGATGCATAAGACACACATCTACATCCAAAGAGGCAGCTATTTGCAAAGCGCCATCAGCCTGCAATGCATTCACATCATTAATTAAACTAGCGCCTGACGCCACTGCCTGCTCCATAACTTGAGGTTTTGAAGTGTCGATTGAAATAGGGATATTAGTTGCAGTTGATAATGCTTTAATCACCGGTATGACGCGCTCAATTTCATCAGCTGTACTCACAAGCTTCGCCCCAGGACGAGTTGACTCGCCACCGATGTCAATGATATCTGCACCTTGCTCAATCAAACGCAGAGCGCTGGCAATGGCATCTTTAGGGTTAATGTATTGTCCGCCATCAGAAAAAGAATCAGGCGTAACGTTAAGAATGCCCATTACCAATGCTTGAGTGCGTTGAATAGTCATAACGACTACAAGTGGTGTTTATACGATCTTAAGATCGCCATCAAGTGGCTTTTCATCAGAATCATTGGCATCATCTGCCTTAATTCCTGATCCTAGTTCAGTTGAGGCAACCTCTGAATCGGTAACCACTGCCGCTTCTCGAATTGGCTTGCGCTCCATAAGATCATCAATTTGCTCCTTGTCAATGGTTTCAAATTCCATGAGCGCCTTGGTCATTTCGATCAAAATATCTTTATTCTCTTCAAGAATTTTAGTTGCAATCGCATAATTTGTATCAATAATAATGCGTATTTCCTCATCAATCACCTTGAAGGTGTCCTCAGAAATATGCTTATGCTTAGTTACCTGTTTACCCAAAAATACTTCGCCATCATCTTCACCGTAAGCCAGTGGCCCAAGCTTGTCTGACATACCCCAGTGCTTAACCATTTTGTGCGCAATCTCTGTTGCACGCTCAATATCATTACTCGCACCGGTAGTGACAGAATCTTTGCCATAGATTAGCTCTTCTGCAATACGCCCACCAAACAAAGAGGCAACCTGAGAATTCAGCTTACGCCTAGAAATACTATAGCTGTCTTTTTCTGGCAAGAACATAGTTACACCAAGCGCTCTACCTCTAGGAATAATACTCACTTTATAAACTGGATCATGCTCTGGCACCATACGCCCAACAATGGCGTGGCCGGCTTCGTGATAAGCTGTCATTTCTTTTTCAGCCTCATCCATTGCCATAGATTTACGCTCAGCACCCATCATAATTTTATCTTTAGCTTTTTCAAACTCTTGCATACCAACCAAAAGCTTGTTTTTACCTGCTGTAATCAGTGCTGCCTCATTACACAAGTTAGCCAGATCTGCACCAGAAAACCCTGGCGTACCTTTGGCGATATTGACAGACTTCACGTTTTTTGCAATCGGAAGGTTGCGCATATGCACCTTTAAAATTGCATCACGGCCATTAATGTCAGGCAAACCAACCATCACTTGGCGGTCAAAACGTCCAGGGCGTAGCAATGCTGGATCAAGCACGTCAGGACGGTTAGTCGCTGCAATAACAATAATGCCTTCCGAGCCTTCAAAGCCATCCATCTCAACCAGCATCTGATTCAAGGTTTGCTCACGCTCATCATGACCACCACCCATGCCAGCGCCACGCTGACGACCGACTGCGTCAATTTCGTCAATAAAAATAATACAAGGCGCATTTTTCTTAGCTTGTTCAAACATGTCTCTCACGCGCGATGCACCTACACCAACAAACATTTCTACAAAATCAGAACCAGAAATAAAGAAAAATGGCACAGAAGCTTCGCCCGCAATAGCTTTGGCCAAGAGAGTTTTACCTGTTCCAGGGGGTCCGACTAACAAAACACCTTTAGGGATCTTTCCGCCTACCTTGGTAAACTTACCTGGATCAGATAAGAAATCAACTAACTCAGCAACGTCCTCTTTCGCTTCATCCACACCAGCCACATCTGCAAAAGTTACATTTGACTCATCTTTAGGAATTAGGCGTGCCTTAGACTTGCCAAAGCTCATTGGATTTTTGCCACCCATGGCGCCACCAGCACCCTTCATGGTGTAGAGAATCACTGCAATTAACAATAAGATTGGCGCTAGAGAAATAACCAGTTGCTTAAAAAATCCATCTTTTTCAGGTGGCTTAGCAACTACATTTACACCATTGTCGAGAAGGTCACCCATTAAACCTAAATCACCAGGCGAATAAGTAGAAAACTGCTGACCACCAGCGCCCACACCAGAAATACTACTTCCGGCAATGGTTACCTCAGAAACATCCCCTTGTTTAACGCTTTGAATAAACTGAGAATAAGTAATCTCACTCTTCTGCTCATTCACTTCAAATTGACTAAAAATTGAGGTAAGAACACTACCCAAAACCAACCATAACAATAAATTTTTAAACATGGTGCAATACTAAAATTATAAAAAAATAAGACGGGTAACTATACCCTATTGCGTACTTACATATGAGCTGATGGCGTTTTTTCAAGGTTTTTCAACAAAAAAAACTAAATTCTGTCATAATTATTCACTTATAAAGTCAAACACTTACTACTATGTCAAAAATCAAATTATCAGTCCTTATTCTTACAACTGCCTTACTGAGCTCTTGTGGCTTCCACACCCCTGTTAAAAATACATCTCTGAATGCCACTATCGTCAGTGAAAGCTCTAATGCATTTGCCAATGAGTTAAAGACTAGATTTAACCAAGAAGCAATACAAAATCTAACCATTCAAATTGGTGCAGAGGTGCAAAAGCAACAAACCGCCTCATACAAATCTGGCAATACAGTAAACAGCTATACCTTAAGTTTAAGTGTGCCCGTCAAGGTCTTTGATGCTGATCAAAAGTTACTCCTATCTCAATCCTTAACTAGCAAACTACATCTTAATAAGATCGATTCATCACAAGCAGATAGATTGCAAATTGAAGAGTCTTACACCCAGCTAAGAAATACACTGATTAAAAAACTCATCAGAAGATTGTCAAAACTCAATGAGAATTAAGCCTGAATCGCTTAACGCTCAATTAACCAACAAGCTCGAATCACTCTATTTTGTTTTTGGTGCAGAATTTTTATTAATCGAACAAAGTCTTGGTGAAATAAACTCTGCTGCCAAGCAAGCAGGTTTTGATGAAAAAATCCGTTTTGAAATTGATGGAAATTTTGATTGGGGGCTGATCACTGCTGAAATCGCCAACATCTCTCTGTTCTCGCCCAAGCGCATTATTGAGTGTAAGCTCAAAACAGGAAAAATTGGCGTTAAAGGCTCCAAAGCTTTAACCACATTAGCAAGCAATATTCCCAACGACATTCTGCTGATCGTTACCACTGGCAAGCTTGACATGTCGCAGCAAAAAAGTAAATGGTTTAAAACTCTTGAGCAGTACGGTGGCGTCATTCAACATTGGGAAATAACCCGAGATCATTTGGTCGGCTGGATTAGTAACCATATGGCCGGTGTTGGGCTTGAAGCCAACAGCGAAGTTGCGCAAAGTATTGCGTTTTATACTGAGGGCAATCTATTGGCATCTATGCAGGAAATTCAAAAGCTAAAGATGACTTATCCTGATGGCAAAATAAATACTCAGGAGTTTCTTTCACAAGCGCAAGAACAGTCTCAATACACTATTTACGGCCTTATTGATGCTGCTCTACTGGGGGACGCCACACAAGTAAACAAAATTTATAAAACACTACTCAATGACACTGCTATGCCCATTCAACTTAGCAGTTCATTGTATCGAGAGATAAAATCTATTATCGGCATGTCAATTGAAATGCATCAAAATAACGATATCAATACTATCTTGCAAACTCACCGAATTTGGAATAAGAGAAAGCCTGTTATGACTAATATTCTCAAACGCTATCCTTATCAACGCCTACAAAAATTACTATTATCACTAGGACGTATTGACCGCTCCATCAAAGGCATGGATAATCTCAATGTAGTGGATGAATTACACACACTTTTATTAAATTTGGCTGGGAAAAACCAATGGGCTCAATAGACAACTTAATTACCACACTGGGTAAAAACGCACGCATTGCCGCTAAGAGCTTGCGTAGCGCAACAACCAAGACAAAGAATAGTGCACTTGTTAATATCGCTATGCAAATCAATCAAAACAGAGAGGCCATTCTTGCAGCCAATCAACAAGATGTGGAGCAGGGTAAAAACAACCAACTAGACAACTCCCTAATTGACAGGCTCATCCTTGACGATGTTCGAATTGATGGCATCATTGAAAGCCTTCATCAAATTACCGCTTTGCCTGATCCAATCGGCGAAATTACCGATTTAAAATTCCGTCCAAGTGGCATTCAAGTCGGCAAGATGCGTGTGCCTTTAGGAGTGATGGGCATTATTTATGAATCTCGTCCAAACGTCACTATTGATGCCGCTGCCCTTTGTTTAAAATCGGGCAACGGGGTTATTTTGCGCGGCGGTTCAGAAGCCATACACTCAAATCTAGCCTTATATCAATGCATTAAACAAGGGCTAGATGATGCCAATTTAGATACGCACTGTGTGCAACTCATTGACACCACCGATCGCGCTGCAGTTAATGCGCTGGTTCAGGCATCTGAATATGTTGATGCTATTATTCCACGTGGCGGCAAAGGTTTGGTTGAAGCGATCAGCCAAAGCGCTACCGTGCCAGTTATCAAGCATCTTCATGGCGTTTGTCATACTTATATTGATAAAGATGCCGATACCGACAAAGCTATTAAAATTGCTTTTAATGCCAAAACTCGCCGTTACGGGGTGTGTAATGCCATGGAAACTTTACTGGTGCACGCATCAGCTGCTGGCAAGGTGCTACCTGAATTGATTGCAGAATACACACTTAAAGGTGTTGAACTAAGAGGTTGTGAACAAACCATGCAACTTTCCAAGCAAGTTATCAAGGCAACAGATGAAGACTGGGACACAGAATATTTAGATGCCATCCTTTCTATCCGCATTGTTAATTCCATGTCCGATGCGATCGAGCACATCGAGCAACATGGCTCGGGACATACTGAATCAATCGTTACCGAAAACTACACTTCAGGCCGTAGATTTATTACCGAAGTTGATTCTGCATCGGTAATGATTAACGCCTCCACGGGCTTCGCAGATGGCTTTGAATATGGCTTTGGCGCTGAAATTGGCATTAGCACAGATAAGTTTCACGTTCGTGGACCAGTTGGCCTTGAAGGTCTTACTTCACAAAAATACATCGTCCTTGGTGACGGCCACATTAGACAATAAACCCTACTCAAAAAATGAATACAGAAGACACATTAGCCGTTTTCCAACGCGGTACAGATGAAATATTGCCACTTGAAGAGCTTAAGAAAAAACTCGCCAAAAATCAGCCTTTGCGCGTCAAAGCTGGCTTTGACCCAACCGCACCCGATCTACATTTAGGTCACACAGTTCTAATCAACAAACTTAAACAGTTGCAAGATTTGGGTCATGAAATTCTATTCCTAATTGGCGATTTCACCGGCATGATTGGCGACCCTACCGGGAAAAGCACCACACGACCACCGCTCACCCAAGAGCAAGTTGTTATAAATGCTCAGTCTTATCAAGATCAAGTTTTTAAAATTCTAGACAAGGATAAAACCACGGTTGTTTATAATTCAGAATGGATGAACAAAATGAGCTCTGCCGAGATGATTCAGCTTGCCTCACAGCAAACAGTTGCTAGAATGCTCGAACGTGACGACTTCTCCAAGCGTTACAAATCAGGCAAAAGTATCTCCATCCATGAGTTCTTATATCCACTCATCCAAGGTTACGACTCTGTTGCGCTTAAATCAGACATTGAGCTTGGTGGTACTGACCAAAAATTCAACCTATTGATGGGGCGTGAATTACAAAAACAAGCGGGCATGGAGCAGCAAGTTATTCTCACTATGCCAATCCTTGAAGGCTTAGACGGTGTGCAAAAAATGTCTAAGTCTTTAGATAATTACATCGGTATTGACGACAAACCAGATGATATGTTTGGCAAAATTATGTCAATTTCTGATGAGCTAATGTGGCGCTATTTAGAGCTTTTAAGTTTTGAGTCGCTCGACACAATCGCCTCTTGGAAAGCTGAAGTTGAAAATGGTGAAAATCCTAGAAATATCAAATTTCGCCTAGCAGAAGAAATCATTACTCGTTTTCATAGTAGTGACGCCGCTAAACAAGCACAACAAAATTTCACTAATCGATTTGCCAAAAACAAAATACCGGATGAAATGCCAGAATTTAGCTTTGCCTCAGGCATTAAAATCGCCAACTTATTAAAAGATGCTGGGCTGGTCAACTCAACCTCAGATGCCTTTAGAATGATCAAAGAAGGTGCCGCTAAGATCGAAGGTGTAAAAATATCCGATCGAAATCTTATTCCAGAAATAGGCACAGCTGTTTATCAGGTCGGCAAGCGTAAATTTGCGAGGGTGACAGTTCAGTAAAAAAATGTTATAATACTAACCCCTGGGGATGACATGGCTTCGACGAGGAGTTGGATCTCAAGGACGCATGCCGAGGATAAAGATAACTCGTAAAATATGCTTTAAAAAGATAGTTGCAAACGAAAACAACTACGCTCTAGCTGCATAGCTAGCCGCTCCCTTGAGATTGTCTGTATTTCTTGGATAGCGGTCGCTTACAGACTCGCTAGGATTATTTGTTCCAGATAATTCGGTTAAAACTTTAGGAAATCGCTACTTACATCCCTGATGGTCGGGTGGTAGGCGGCTAACTCAAATAGACCAAGCTAAGCATGTAGACTCTTTGTTTGAAGGTTTTCGGACGCGGGTTCGATCCCCGCCATCTCCACCAAATTAACAAAACCAACTCTTTTGAGTTGGTTTTTTCACTTAATATCGAGCAACTCTTCCATCCTCGATGGTAATGTTGGCAGTTGCAATATACCATGCACTGGATAATCCACTGCATCAAGCACGTGAACAAACTTTATTTCCTTCTTTTTCGACAATACGATTACCTTGGTATTGGGGGAATACTTAATAAGGCTGACCAGCAAAACTTCTAGGTTGGATTTATAGATACCACTATAATTAGTGCTATAGGCATAGAAAAACTCAGCCACAATAAGTGCCACAGGCTGTTTTTTAATCAGGGCAATTGCCTTACGAACACTATTAACACGCAGCTCAGAAAACCCTTTGTGTTGATACAAATCGCCAAAATCTGGAAATAATGGCGACTCTACAATTGAAAGAACAACCAGGCCAGGTGCCATGCTAAGAGTTAAACCTTTCCTCTAATCAGGTAAACAACAATCGCAATAATAAAACCAAGGATAAATAATTCAAACATCGGCTTAATTATTGATTGAATAACACGCTACACCGCCCTTTTGCGAGCCGGCTGCAAACATGCAGCGTGTGTTTGGATTATCAGCAGGAATCCACTCATAGACGCGAATATTCCAGCCTGCTGTTTCGATTAAATACTCGGCGCTTGGCTTAACGGTTTGAGTACCCATAGTAGTCATCTTCTCCCAAAGCCCTGCTTGCGCAGATACCGATAATAGCAATGTAATTAAGAGTGTGATTAGTTTAATTTTCATATTATTTTCCTCTGATATTTTCTAGATTAACGCATACCGCGTTGCTTTTTAATTAGCTCGTAAGCACTAATAATTTCTTGAGTTTTTTCTTTAGCTATAATCATCATCTCTTCTGGCAAGCCTTTGGCAACTAGCTTATCCGGGTGATGCTGAGCCAATAATCGGCGATAAGCACGCTTTAGTTCTTTATCAGTTAGGCTTTTGTCCACACCCAATATTACATACGCATCATCAACCGATAGTTGACTCGTATGGCCAGTGGTAGCGGCAAACTGCTGGATTAAGTTTTCTAGCTCTTGGAGTGAGAAGTGTAGTTTTTGCGCGATATATTTAAGCGCATCGCGCTCTTTATCATCCAGCACACCATCGGCATAAGTAGCTTGAATTTGAATTTCTAAAAACATACGCACCAAATGCGTACGCCTATGACTCTCAAGGCGAAACTGCTCAAGCACTTCGTCTAAATTAAAGCTTGCTTGTTTGCCTTGATTAAACAGCTCTTTTGCGACTTTTTGCATATCCTCTGCTAACTGCATATGCTGCATGACTTGCTGTGCTAAGAGTATTTCGGATTTTGATACTTTGCCATCAACTTTAGCAAGATAGCCCATTACTGAAAATAAACTACTAAAAAATGCCGCTTGGACGCGCTGCTGATCGCCTAGATGATAGCCTTTATCAAAGCCACCAAAACTGGCTTTATTTTTAGAAAAATTACCGGCAAATGCTGCACCAAGCATGGCACCTAATGGCCCACCCAACATAAAACCAAACGCTCCACCTAATACTGTTGTCCACCAACTCATAATAACCGCTCTATTTAATTGTTAAAAACTAAGCTATATTTAAGGCTGATTTTAGATAATTGCAAGTAAAAAACAAGAAAATTTGCATATTAAATAGAGCGTCTTTTACTTATCTGTTGATTTTTGCTTGTTATTTTTAGGTTTTTTCCTAGGCTTAGAATCCCAAAAGCTTTTTTTCTTATTGTCCTTTTTATCTTTAGAATTGCTGTTTTTTCCGTATCGTGGTTTATTACGGCTTTTGTCCTTTTTTGGTTTTTTCTTCTTGGGTGATGGTTGATTTTTAAGCGACTCTGGTAAATTATGATCTGGGACAAAATCATCCACCATAATACGATCTAACTTATTTTGAATCAAACGCTCAATATCAAATAGTTGCTTAGCTTCATCAGCACTCACCAGTGAAATTGCCTCACCTTTAGAACCCGCTCTACCCGTTCGACCAATACGGTGCACGTAATCCTCAGGTACGTGTGGTAGATCAAAATTAACTACATGCGGGAGATCGGTGATATCAATACCACGTGCAGCAATATCTGTTGCTACCAAAACATTCACCTTGCCATTTTTAAAATCTGCCAAAGCTCGGGTACGTGCACCTTGAGACTTGTTTCCGTGAATAGCGGCCGCTGTAATGCCTTTTTTGCCAAGCTGTGTGGCGATACGATTCGCCCCATGCTTGGTGCGACTAAATACCAATACTTGATACCAACCATGATCATCAATAAGCTTGGTTAATAGGGCTTGTTTTTTAGATTTGTCAACAGGATGAATCCACTGCTTAACAGACTTAACCGTTGTGTTACGCACTGCAGTTGAAATTTCAACTGGGTTATGAACAAGGGACTTTGCCAGTTTTCTAATATCATCTGAGAATGTTGCTGAAAACATTAACGTCTGTCTTTTATCAGGCAATGTCTTTAAAATTCTCTTAATGTCTGGTAAAAATCCCATATCTAGCATTCTATCAGCTTCGTCAAATACGATAATTTCAAGCTCGTCAAACTTGACTGCATTTTGAGAATGAAGGTCTAATAATCGCCCTGGCGTTGCTACCAAGATATCCACGCCACCCCGCAGTTTTTGCATTTGTGGATTAATCTTAACTCCGCCAAATACCACGGCTGATTTAAGTGGCAAATGCTTGCCATAAGTGCTAACGCTGTCTTGCACTTGGGCGGCAAGCTCTCGTGTTGGCGTAAGTATTAGTGTACGAACCTGGTTTGACTTTGTAAGCTGACCTTTTGATAAAAGCTGCAAAATCGGTAGTGTAAATCCAGCCGTTTTACCGGTGCCTGTTTGCGCTGCTGCCATCACATCCTTACCTTCTAAAATTAAAGGAATAGATTTCTCTTGAATAGGTGATGGTGTATCGTAACCCTTCTTTTTAACTGCTTCTAAGATGGAATCCGATAAGCCTAATTTTGTAAAACCCATAATTGCTTGCTATCAAAATAAAGCCGTCTATTTTACCTTTACCTGACAAGTGCAACCTATAATACTATGCATGAATAATTATCAAGCTATTAAGAGCCCTTGCATTGGGATTTGCAAATACAACAAAAACAACCATTGTGTAGGCTGTAAGCGTCATAGTGATGAAATCACGGGCTGGATTAACTACTCAGAAGATGTCAGAAAAGCCATCATAAAAGACCTAAACGAGCGCAATATTGATGCTTGAATTGCAACAACACTCAATCATATGTCCTTATTGTGGGGAATTTGTTGCGATAGAGGTTGATTGTTCTGAGCCCAATCAACACTATATTGAGGACTGCTCAGTCTGTTGTCGACCTATTAATATCCATACAACAATAGACTTCGATCAACAAGTTCACGTATCAGTGACTCATGAAAATGAATAGCAACTAGGCCATTTCCTCGGGCGTTCTAGCTTTAATGGTTAGCGCGTGCAATTCACCAGAATCAATATTTTCACGTACAGCAGCAAGCACCATCTTTTGCCTGGCCAATAACGACATACCCTCAAAAATAGGCGACACAACTACGGTTGAACAATTGCAGCCATCGCCTTGCATGGTAACAGTTGATTGCTCAACTCCCGCTTCTAGTTTTGTTTGAATTTCATCTAAAGTCATTACTACGCTCCGAACATGCCCTTAAGCATAAAGAAAAATATGATTGACATTAACGCACCTGCAGGCAATGTCACTAACCATGAAAGGAAAATCTTGTTAATCATTCGTGTATCCAATGCCGCCATACCTCGTGCCAAGCCAACACCCAAAACCGCACCCACTAACACTTGCGTGGTAGACACTGGCAAGCCTGTACCAGATGCAATCACCACTGTTGCAGCGGCAGCTAAAGTTGCAGCAAAACCACGCGATGGGGTAAGCTGAGTAATACCTGTACCTACTGTAGCGATCACTTTATGACCATAAGTTACTAATCCAAAGACAATACCGCCACCACCAACCAGCAAGACCCAAACTGGCAAAGAACTTTTTGCACCAATTAGACCGCCACTTTCAATCACACCATAAACAGCTGCCAACGGGCCAATGGCGTTTGCAACATCATTTGAGCCGTGAGCAAAAGCCATTGCCGCTGCGGTGATAATCATCAGTACGCTGAAAATTCTTTCCATTGAGGTAAAGTGGAAATCTTCATTTTCATTTGGATCAACCTCAATACGCCTAATGATAATGGTGCCGACCAGGGTAACAACCAAGCCAAAACCAATGGCTAGCATATAGCTTGTTCCTAAATCATAATCCAAACCAACATGCTTAAGGCCCTTGAAAATAGTCACAAGAGAAATTACAAAGCCAACCAAAAACATATAAAACGGCACATACTTTTTAGCATTATCAAAAGGATGTTTGGTATCAATAATAAGATCCTGCAAACTTCTGAAAAGCATAAAGGCGATTGAGCCCGCCAAAATTGGCGATACAATCCAACTCATGGCAATATTACCAACCTTACCCCAGGCAACGGCGTCAACACCCACACCTACAGCGCCAAATCCAACAATGGCGCCGACAATGGAGTGTGTCGTTGATACCGGCCAGCCAAGGTTAGAGGCGATCATCAGCCAAGCGCCTGCCGCTAGTAATGAAGCCAGCATGCCGTAGACTAATAAATGCGGACTGTCGGTAAAAATATTAGCATCTAAAATTCCCTTGCGAATAGTAGCTGTCACCTCACCACCAGCCAAAATAGCACCGGCAAATTCAAATATAACCGCAATAATAATCGCTTGTTTAATAGTGATTGCGCCCGAACCTACTGACGTTCCCATAGCATTAGCTACATCGTTAGCGCCCACACCCCAAGCCATAAATAGACCAAATACAACAGCAAGAACTAATAAAATATCACCGTAATTTGCAATAATTTCCATAATATAATCCTTTAAGAGTTACTTAGCCAGTAATACTTCTAGTCGAGATCCGACCTTTTGTGCAGCATCTGCCAGCTCGCCTAGCCACTCAACAGCACGGTAATAAAACATAACATCAACTGGGGGCAAGTCAGCCTCTAATGGGAACAACTTGGTGCGAATCTCGTGCTGCATTTTGTCGGATTTGCTTTCCAACTCGTTAATATCACTAATAATCGAGCTAACTACCTTGCGTTCACGACTACCAAAGGCTGTTTCTAGTAACTCATCCAATTCATTAACCGCCTTTAGGGCAGTTTCTGAAGTTTTAATACAAACATTGGTAAGCTCTATAACATCTTCAAATATCTCATCAGGAAGTGTCATTTTTCGATTAATCATCAAACCAGATACATCTTTAGTTCGGTTGGCAATAGAATCTTGAATTAGCAACAAATCAAGCAAGTCCCTACGAGAAAACGGCATCATAAAAGTTGATGGCAAGCTTAAGCGTAGTTTTTTCTTGAGCACATCAGCCTCGCCCTCTTTATCACCGATTTTTGCGCGAATTTTCTCTGCCTGATCCCAGTCCTGCATATGAATGGCAACCATAAATCCTCTTAATTCGGCAATGCATGAATGCACACTAGTCATATGATGCTGTAGTGGACTGATTGGAGATTTTCCAAATAGCCCATCGATGATACTTTTGGCCATATTTGCTACCTATATTTTTTGTTGTTTAGTTAAATGCGAATTTTCTATAAAAATACACAAGTGTCAACCCCTTATTTAGTATTATTATTTGAGGGTGGTTTTTCCTGATCCTCATCAAATAAAATACGCTGACCTTCGCCCTCAAGATCATCAAACTGCCCGCTCTTAACGCCCATCATTAAAAGGATGACAAGCACAACACCGACAAAAATCATGCTGGGTATTAGCCAATAAATTACATCCATTTTTCCCGCTCTTTTTTACTAATAATAACGTCAACCACATTTATTTTTCATTTAAAAATTGGCTTTTTAAAGAATTAACTCGTATTTTTCCAAAATACGGCAAATTTCCAACTATTTTTTGCTTGTAAAAATAAACACCTATAGTGCCATTTTCCAGAGTCAATAGACCACCCAAACTTATCAACCCTTATTATAAGGACCAATTTTAATATTATTCAAAATAATCAGTGCAATGATGGTCATCACCGCGCCCAGCACCGTACTCCAATGCCAGCTCTCGTTCAAAAATAAAACACTAAGACCAACAGCGAAAAATGGTACTAAAAAGGTAAATACACTGGCCTGTTTAGATCCTAGACGCTGAATACCCAAAAAATAAACGGTAGTGGCAAATGTTGTAGAGCCAACGGTAACAATTAAAAAGCTAATCCAGAAGTCACGGTCCATCGCCAAAATCGAGCCATGTGTTGGCTCAAAAAAGAAAATTAGATCAAAAAACGCTGTCATTAAATAAATATAAAAACTCAATGTTGCTGGTGACACTGTTTTTGCATAAGTGGTGACAATAGACATCAAAGCCCAACAAGTTGCTGCAGCTAATAAATACACGCTAGTGCCCTTCATGATTTCACTCAATTGGAACTGCCAGATATTCATGGTAACCAACACTCCCAACATTCCAAGCAATAGAGCTAGCCAATCTTTTCTTTGGGTTTTCTTTTGCTTGCTAAACATCATTAGCAAATACACCAATACTGGCATCAAGGTTGTTACCACAGCACCTGCCAAGCCTGGAGCGCCATGTTTGGTGCTTAAAAAATAATACTTAGAATAATAAATCAGTAGCACTGCCGCTATACTGGCCACTAAAAAGTGCTGTAGACTAATTTTAAAACTCAGCTTCATCCACCATAGAACTGGCACCATGGTGATCGTGGTAATAATATAACGATAACTAATAAACTCATGCACATTAATATAATTTGACAGCACATTGGCAATCGGCCAAGAGGCACCCCAGAACAACATAGCCAACACAATCCAAAGTGATAATTGACGATCAGCACTCATGACAACCCTAGCAATACACCAACGGACACCATGATAATACCGCTAATTTTATTAATGTGTTCATCCATGCCTGGCTTGGCAAATATTTGCTTAATTTTTCCAACGGCAATATTAAGTGCACTAATGCCAACAATAAGCCCAATGCCGACCGTGAGCAATACCTCTAGCGCATAAAATACACTCATTTGAGAAAGATCGACAAACGCAGGCAGAATGGCGATATAAAAGATCATGACTTTTGGGTTGGTTAAGCTGATCAACAGCCCTGTTAAAAACTCTTTGGTGTTAGTCTTATGACTCGCCTTTGAACTGAGCTTTACTTTGTGCGCATTCCAAGCGCCAACGCCCAGATAAATTAAGTAAAGTCCGCCTAGAACTCTGACGTAATCCATTAATGGGGTAATCGTTTCAGCAAATAAATCTAGTGAGAAAAGTACCGCTGCTAGATACACTAAATCTCCCAAAACCATGCCGATTGACAAATAAAAAGCCGATATAAAGCCTTGCGCCATGCTTTTGGCAAAAACCGCTAATGTGCCCGGCCCAGGAGTAATTACAAACACAAAGGCAATTAGAAATAAGGCAATAAATCCAGAGATATCCATGGGTTAATATAATGCCACAAAAACACCAACCAACATCATGGTTATGCCGGTTATTTTATTGACCTTTTGAATCACACCAGGATTTTCAATAGACCTTCTCAGCTTCAAACCAAGCAGATTTGCCAAACTCAACACAAATAGAACGGTAATACCTACCACCACAATTACCTGCATTTCAGTTGCCAGAGTCAGATTGTTTAAATCGATAAAAATGGGCAAAAATGATAAATAGTAAATAATGGTTTTTGGGTTGGTTCCGCCTACCAAAAATCCAGAAAAAAGCAAATGAGCGATTGATTTACGACGTTTATCTTCTTCAAAACTAACTCCCATTGAACGGTACTGTTGAAAGCCAATATAAAGCAAATATGCTGCGCCAAAAAATTTAACATACACCATGGCTTGCTCGATAGTTTGCGCCAAAATTGTCAGTGCAAACATAGCAATTGAAACATACAAGATATCGCCAATTACGTGCCCTATAGAAAGCCATAAAGCGGCAACAGGGCCGTAGCGTGTTGAGGTTGCTAATACTGCAAATATGCCCGGGCCCGGAGAGACGGCATACACAAATGTAGCAAACATCAAAGATAGTAGTGTTAATAGTTCCATCTGCTATAATTCAATCATTATTTAAATATTTATTTTAACGCCTTATGAATTTAGATTATCTTGATTTTGAACAGCCAATTGCTGAGTTTGAAGACAAAATAGAAGCACTTTGCAACCTGAAAGATAAAGCGGATATTGCACAAGAAACAGACGCTTTAAAAGCCAAAAGCATTTCTTTAACCAAGAAGATATTCTCGTCTTTATCTGATTGGCAAATCTCTCAACTAGCGCGTCACCCAAAGCGCCTTTATACACTTGATTACATCGACTCAGTATTTGAAGAATTTACCGAGCTGCATGGTGACCGTGCCTATGGCGATGATCATGCGATTGTAGGCGGTATTGCCAAATTAGACGGCCAACCGGTAATATTTATTGGTCAGCAAAAAGGTCGCTCAACCCAAGAAAAACTAAAATACAACTTTGGTATGCCGCGCCCTGAAGGCTACCGAAAAGCGCTACGCCTAATGAAAATGGCTGAAAAGTTCAACATGCCTGTTGTTACCTTTATCGATACACCTGGCGCCTATCCAGGTATTGGTGCAGAAGAGCGTGGCCAATCTGAAGCTATTGCTAAAAACCTGTTTGAAATGTCAACCCTGGCCACACCAATTATCTCTGTCGTAATTGGCGAAGGCGGCTCTGGTGGTGCTCTGGCTATTGGTGTAGCAGATACCATAATGATGTTTGAATACTCAATCTACTCAGTAATATCACCAGAAGGCTGTGCTTCTATCTTATACAGTGATGCCTCAAAAGCTAACTTAGCAGCAGAATCTCTCAAGCTTACCTCTAGCCATTTGAAAAAAGAAGGCTTGATTGACACCATCATTGATGAGCCATTAGGCGGCATTCATCGTGACCCAGCTAAAGCAAAGACCTTATTAAAAGCGGCTTTAGTAAAAGAACTAAACACCATTAAAAAAATCTCAATGAAAGATTTACTCGCAGCAAGACAAGAAAAACTACTTGGATTTGGACAATTTAAAGACTAAAGATAACCACCTCCAGGGCAAAAAAATTGTCCTAGGCCTGAGTGGTGGCATGGACTCGGTTGTCTTACTGCACTATCTACATACTCATTTTCCCAATCAACTAAGAGCTATACATTGCAATCACCACCTATCTAAACATTCTGATAATTGGCATATTTTTTGCCAGCAACTGTGTCAAAAGCTCAACGTTCCCTACAAGAGTATTGGATTTCATCTAGAAAAAACATCCAATATTGAAGAAAATGCACGCAAAAAACGCTATTTTTCACTATCATGTGATTTATCTAAAGATGAGGTTCTATGCACAGCACACCATCAAAATGACCAAGCAGAAACTCTACTTCTGCAGTTATTTCGAGGCTCTGGAGTTGCAGGTTTAGCGTCAATGCCGCGGCAAAAAACTTTAGGATTGGGTGTTCACTATCGACCTATGCTGGGTATTGAAAAACAGCAAGTTATTGATTATGCCACTGAGCACAAACTCAACTGGATCGAAGATGATAGCAACAAAGACACCAACTTTAGGCGAAATTTATTACGTTTAGAAGTTATCCCTTTATTATCAAAGATTTATCGAAACCTCACTAAATCACTCGCCCGTAGCGCCAGGCACCAATCAGAAGCGCTCAAACTCACGCGCGAATTAGCCGAACTTGACATTCAGTCTTACAATTTGATTGATACTGATGGTCGGCTGACAATTGATACACTTGTAAGGCTCGACGCTCATCGCATCAAAAATGTACTGCGCTATCAACTTAATCAGTTAAATTTTTTAGCACCTAGTGATAAAGTCTTGGATCAAATTATGGCGCTATTATCCGCCAAAGTCGATGCTGAGCCCTTAGTAAGGTGGGACGAATTTGAAATTAGACGCTACCAACAAAAATTGTATTTTATCAACACTAATTCAGAAAAAAATCTGCAAAAATGCCCAATTCAGTCTGAATTAGAAAATTTGCCAAATTTTTCCATTCGCTTTCGCACCGAAGGCCAGCGTATTAAATTACCAGGGAAAAACCACTCACAATCGCTTAAAAAGGTATTACAAGAGGCTAACATCCCTCCATGGGAGCGAAATACGCTAAAAATGTATTATATTGATGATGAATTACGCGCTATGGAGCGTCTTGGACGCATGGAACACGCTGAATAAGTCTTAATTATTGATACGGATTGCTGATTTGCATTTTTTCCAAAATTTTTACTTCAAGCGTTTCCATTTTTTCAGCATCTGATTCTTCAATATGGTCAAATCCCAATAAATGCAGCGTTCCGTGAATGGCCATATGCAGCAAATGATTCTCAAAAGTTTTTCCTTGCGCTTGCGCTTCTTCAGTCACAACTGCAACACATATAACCACGTCACCTAAAATCGCCTCCTCAATTTCAATCGGCAAATCGCTGGGAAAAGACAATACATTGGTGGCTTTATCCTGATGACGATAGGTTTTATTTAACTGCTGAATTTCTATCCTATCCACAAAGCGCACGAGCAGTTCACTATCGCTTACGTTAAGCTCATCTAGTACGCTTTGTAGCGTATTGGAAAACTCTGCTTCATTAATACTATTAACGTCAATACTATTTTGAATAACAATCATGCCCAAGATTTAATTGATAAAATGATTTATTTTACGTGGTTAACATTCCAGCATTCATGCCAATCATTGAAGTTGCTATTGCCGTTCCATTAAACAAAACTTTTGATTATCAAAGTGATCATGAAGTTGCTGTTGGCGCGCGTGTTAAAGTGCCTTTTGGTGCTAAAAAAGTCATTGGAATTGCGCTTGCCAATAAAGATAAAAGTGATTTTAACAAGCTGAAATCTATCGTGGAAGTTCTGGATGAAATGCCGATTCTGGATAAACCCATTCTGGATTTTCTTTTTTGGGCAGCTAAATATTATCACCATCCTATTGGCGAGGTGTTGTTGGCAGCCATGCCCAAAAATTTGCGTCTTGGCAAAGAAGCAAAAATCAAAAAAATTATTGGCTTGCCGCTTAAAACCAGCCAGCCTGACTTTGAAATTACCCAGGAGCAAACACTAGCTATTGAAGCCATTTTGGCTGAACAACATAAGTATCACGGCTTTCTGCTTCACGGTGTTACCGGCAGTGGAAAAACTGAAGTTTACCTGCGTATCACCCAAGAGGTGCTTAATCAAGACCAACAAGTATTAGTATTAGTACCGGAAATCGGCCTAACGCCACAAATGATAGCGCGCTTTGAACAGCGCCTAAAAACCCGTGTAGTAGCCATTCACTCACAACTAAATGAAACCCAAAAGCTTGATGCTTATCTTATGGCCAAAAGTGGAGACGCTGGTGTGGTTTTAGGCACACGAAGCGCCATCTTTGCGCCCATGCCAAATCTTGGCATGATTATTATTGATGAAGAGCATGACGGCTCATTTAAGCAACAATCAAGCTTTCGTTATTCAGCGCGAGATCTTAGCTTTATTCGTGCCAAGCAAGTTGGAATTCCGCTGATATTGGGCACAGCTACGCCAAGCTTGGAAACTTTAAAAAATGCTATGGATAATAAGCTCACGCGCTTAACTTTGGCCAATCGAGCTGGTGGCGTGGTGATGCCAAAAGTCAGCCTAATTGACATGCGCTCGCATACTGATGGCGCTTTGTCTAAACTGCTCGTTGAAAAAATGCAGCAGTACTTGTCTAAAGGCAAACAAGTGATGTTGTTTATTAACAGACGTGGCTATGCGCCGGTTTACTTTTGCACGCAGTGTAGTTGGAAATCTGAGTGTAATCATTGCCATGCTTCCATGATTTATCACCGCCACATCAATCGACTCAAGTGTCACCACTGTGGCGATGAACAAATGCCAGAACAAGCCTGTCCTGAGTGTGGCGAACAAAGCTTAGAGGTTTATGGTTACGGCACAGAACGACTCGAAGAAACCCTAGGTTCACACTTTGCCGATACGCCTATTATCCGTATCGATCGCGACACCACACGACGCAAAAAAGCCCTAGCTGAGCACTTAGAAAAAATTAATTCTGGTGAGCCATGCATTATTGTTGGCACGCAAATGTTGGCCAAAGGCCATGACTTTTCTAATTTAGCCATGGTGGGTATATTAGATATTGACGGTGGATTTTTATCCACCAATTTCCGCGCTACTGAATACTTAGCGCAGCTTCTGATTCAAGTTTCAGGGCGTGCTGGTCGCAGTGGCGATCAAGGCGAGGTGGCGATTCAAACACGCTACCCAGATCACCCAATGTTTCATTATGTCCTTTCAAATCGCTATACACAATTTGCCAGTAGCATCCTTAAACAGCGCATGAGCGCAATGATGCCGCCATTTTCCCATCAAGCACTATTGTGTGCGAATGCTAAAAATAAACAAAATGCTGAGGATTTTTTGCGCGAGGTGGCCGGGCTCTTAAAAAGTGTTAAGCTTGATACGGTAGAAATTTGGGGGCCTGTGGCCAATTCAATTGAAAAAAAGGCAGATTATTATTACTTCAATTTGTACTTGCAATCAAATGACAGAAAAGCACTTCATCAAATGCTCGCCACTTTTAGCCAGCACATTGATACCATCAAGCTTAAAAATAAAGTTCGCTGGTATTTAGATGTAGATCCGATTGATTAAACGACATCCGTTCAAATAACTACCAACATTATTGGTATAAGCCCTAATTCTATTATTTTCCCAGTTCTATACAATTGAAATCGGTCGAGCCATATGCTTGACTTAAAAAAGACATTTAATATAAATAGGGAGAGAAAATGAAAACAACAATAAATAAAATGGTAACAGGGCTTATAGCACTTAGCATGGCATTTGGCTTATCATCGATAGCGAATGCTGGAGATTATGGCACGCAGAGAATTGCCTACCATGTTAACTATGACGGTGCTAAGCGACAAACAGGCGCACTTAGAAATATTCAAAACCATATCAATGCTGTCGGCGCAAAAAACCTAGATCTTCGAGTTATTATGCACGGCAAAGGCTTGTCAATGTTGCTATTACCAGAAGAGGCTAGTAGCACTAAGCTTCCAGTTGGAAATGCCACAAACAAGCAGCAAGCTTCTATTGCCAATCTAAAAAAACAAGGTGTTACCTTTAAAGTGTGTGCAAATACGCTAAAAGGCAAGAAGATTGATACAGACCAACTTTACGATGCTGAAAAAACCGATATCGTTCCCAGTGGTGTTGCAGAGATTGCACATCTTCAAGCCAAAGGTTTTGCCTACTTAAGACCTTAATAACATCAACACACAGGGGTTTTACCTGTGTGTTGACACTTAAAGAGAGTGCACAATGAATAGAAGATTATTTCTAAAGCAATCTATCGCCATTACTTCAGTCGCGACTGCGGTTAGTTTTGGATTGCTGACACCTATTAAAGCCTTTGCCAATACATCAGAGTTTAAAGAACTGTCCAAAAAAACTCAACGACAATTGTCTAACGCTCAAGAGGGTGAGTTTGTATTAAAGGCACCAGAGATTGCCGAAAATGGCGCCATGGTACCTATTACAATCGATGCTAGCCATATGCCCGCCGTTAAAAATATTGCGATTTATGTGCATAACAACAAAGTGCCATTATCTGCATATTTTGAAATCTTAGAGGCGTCTGCTTTTATTACAACGCGCATCAAAATGGCAGAAACATCAGTTGTAACAGCTGTTGTGGGCACAGCATCAGGAAGCTTTATTAGAAACAAGACTGTCAAGGTCACCTTAGGAGGATGCGGAGGTTAGGACAATACTCCAGAAAGAATTATGGCAAAAATCAAACTAAAAGCTAAGTCAAGAGCGGGATTTATTACTGTTAGGGTGCTAATTAAGCATCCAATGGAAAGTGGCAATCGAAAAGATAAGAGTGGGAAAATCGTTCCAGAGAATCACATCACTAACCTAATCTTAAAGAAGAATAATCGTTTGGCCGCCAAAGCAGCGATTGGTGGAAGTATTTCTGAAAATCCATTTTTTCAGTTTAAGATTCCAGGTGTAAAAGGCGATGAGATTCGTTTCGAATCTATTGATAATCTGGGAAAGACACTGCAAATATCCAAAGTATCAAAATAAACAATCCGGCATTAGCGTCAATTTACTTCAATGCCTTTAACTTTCTTCTCAAGACAAGAGATGATTGCACAAACTTATTAAAAAATCATGAAAAGTCAATTATCTAAAATAGTGAAAAATCTCTGGTTTCAAGATCTAGATGCTTCTGTTATTTATATTAATGAAGTTGCTGTTCGTATTCGTGCAGGAATACTTTTACTTGTACCTGTGTATATGGGTTTGATGTTATATGATGCGGCTTACACTTCAAAGTGGGTGGTTGATGTTAATACCGCTACTGACACCTATGACACCAATTGGGATGATCAAATTATCTACGCAGTCGAGGCGGTCAAGAGGACTTATGAGTACTCAACACAAACTTTAATTTTGTTTTATGTCTTATTTGAGATGATCGTTAGTCTATTTGTATCTACCTCCAGATTTTCGCCCAGTATTCTTATTAGTAGTTATCTTGCTAAAAACCAGCCGCCTGTTTGGGTGCCCATAGCTCCCAAGCGATTTGCCTGGAGTGTTGGCATTGGTATAGTAATCACCTGTATTATATTTTTTAATCCCGTGGTGTTTGCACATGGATTGAACTCAGTTTTTCAACTGAATCTACTGCCGACTACAGAACGATATATGCCTGCAGGATTAGGCATTATTCTCGTTTCAGTTTGCTTGCTATTTATGTGGTTAGAGGCGATATTGGGATACTGTGTAGGTTGTAAAATTCATGCCTTACTGGTGAAGATTGGCCTGCTTAAAGAAACATGCCATGCATGCAACAATCTAAACTGGGATAAAAAATAAATTCGATAAAGCTAGTTTTTGACTAAGTATTTACCATGCCCATAACCATGGCCATTTTCATTAAATCAGAAATATTATCGGCATTCATTTTTTCCATAATTTTTGACCGTCTAGCCTCAACTGCCGATTGAGTAACAAACACTTCTTCAGCAATTTGTTTACTTAGAGCGCCTTTGATAATCCACCCAAATACTTGCTTTTCCTTATCGGTCAACTGATTATATTTTTCGTTAACTTTTAGGACGCGCAATACTGCCTTCCTATTATCACTGTCAACTTCAATAGCTTGGTGTACTCGATCTAAAAGATACTGATTATTAAATGGCTTTTCAATAAAATCTAATGCGCCTTCTTTAATCGCACGCACCGCCATAGTTATATCTCCATGGCCTGTAATCATTAAAACCGGAGGTGAAATACGGTACTCTTTTAGCTTTATTTGCAAATCCAAGCCGCTCATCATAGGCATTCTAATATCGGTAATAATACAGCCAGGAATGTCGCTATCAAACTGCTCTAAAAAACTGACAGCTGTTGCAAACAATTTCACTTTCCAGCCCACAGACTCCATTAATAAAGACAAGGCCGCTCTAACTTGTTGATCATCGTCAATAATAAAAACAGTAGCTTTATTCATGGGGCGCTTTAATGGGTAGTGTAAATTTAAAAGTAGTCATATTGTGTGTCGATTTTGCCACATATAGATTGCCATAATGTCGCTCAATAATACTTCTGCTAATCGATAAACCCATGCCCATGCCATTTTTCTTGAGCGTTGAGAAGGGGTCGAATAAATGCTCAACAATATCAGCATCAATACCGTTACCAGTATCCATAATAGCAACTTCTATCGTTTTATCTAGACATCTTGTCTTGATACCCAGGACTTTATGTTTGTCGCTGCCATCCATGGCATCAATTGCATTTTTACATAGATTTAAGACTACTTGATCAATTTGCACTGCTTGCGCAAATACCAAAGGTAGTGTTTGACTTAAATCGAGCCTAAGCTGAATGTTATTATCTTTAATAAGCGCTTGCAACAATGTAATCACACCTTTAATTCTTGCGTTAATATCGATCAATGCATAATCAGACTGATCCTTATTGCTCATTTTGCGCATGTGTTTAATCACATTGGCCGCATGTTCAGCCTGCTTTGATAACATGCTAAAAATATCTAGAAACTTATCCGCATCATACTGCTTGGATTTAATGAGCCCCGCTCCTGTAAAAGCCATGGTTGATATAACTGTTAACGGCTGATTTAACTCATGCGCTATGCCCGTTACAATTTCACCCATGGTATTGAGTCTGCTTACATGCTCGAGATCCTGCTCATATTTTTTTTGTAATTTTTGATGTTCAATTTGTTGGGTGATATCTTTAAAAACAACAACACTACCAACAATATTTCCCAATTTATCTTTAATAGGGGTGGCACTATATTCAACAGAAATACTCTGCCCATTCTTTTTCCAAAAAGTATCTTTATCAATAAACCGGGCTTCTCCATCCATAAATGTCTCATAAACTGGACATTCATTACTAGGGTGGGGCGTGCCATCTGCATGCGTATGATGAAGAATTTCATGCTGCAATTTTCCTAACATATCTTGCTTGTCCCAGCCCAATATGTCGGTTAACGCCTGATTAATAAAGGTGCATTTTCCAGCTAAATCAACACCATAAATCCCCTCAGATACTGAGTCAAGAATCATATTATTTTGCTGCTCTATAAAATAATTAATGATTTTTAGTCGATTGTTTAGTCTTAATACCCATAACCCTGTCATTACCAATACAATCAATACGATAAAAAACATGGATGATAAAACGAGATTATCTTTAATATATTGAACAAAACTAACCTTGCCAAAATCCTGATAAACACCTACACGTAGGCTTTTCATGAGATCGTGAATAGGCTGATAATTAATCGGTGTTACCCACTCCCAATAGCCTCTAGCGGTCGCCTCTTTGGAGCCAGGTGTCATCAATAAAAGCGTAGAAGCCACCTGCTTAGCAATAAGCTTAGAGGTATGGCTTGCTTTAACAAAGGCCCATTCTGGATATAACGACGTACTCAACAAATAAGGAAAATCTTTGACTTTTTTCTGATTAAGTACTCTTAGCTTTGCCAAATCTAAGTTTTTGCTATTAGCGAGTCTTTCAAGTACACCAGTACGCACAATGCCAACATCAACCGAACCATCCAAAACACGACGAACGATATTCTCTTGCACGCCTAAAAAAGATACTTTGGATTGATTAATGACGTCAACATTATGCTGCTTTAATTCGTTGTACCCGATAAGCCAGCCTCCCAATCCTTTTGGGTTGGCGCCAGCAATAGACTTGCCTCTTATATGAGGAAAATTAACAATATCGCTATCAGACCTGGAAAAAATAACCGAACCAAATTCAGATGATTTGGATGCATCTACCAAGGTGAGGATGCTGGTGGCACCATATTTTACTTGTAGCTCAACAAAAGTAACGGGCTGGGTAATAATAAAATCAACTTTCTGCTGCTGCACCAATTGATCTAAATATTCTATGTTGCTTGGCTCTATAGGGATAAGTCTAAATCGATGCTTTAATATATGAGCATTCAAATAGTCAACTGTCGGTTGCCAGGAAGTGCGTGCATATTCCTCACCTGAAAAGGCTAAAACAGCAATTGAAATATTTTTAGCAACAGCGGATAAAGATAATCCAAAAAATAGAGCGGCTAATAAAAACTTAAATCTACACACAAACAATAGCTATTCCATGACGCGTTCTAAATACAAATAAACGGCATAGGCATTTTTACGATTAGCTGCATCAAAAGCTGGCTCGTCTTCAAATTCTGACCAATCAATGGCTTGATAAGCTTCATCAAAAGGTGTCATCTCATCAACAACAGTGGTTAATTGCTTAAGCAGGAAATTTAGGTATCGGTAGGTGAGATCCATAGTTTCTTGTGGCTGATCTGAAGCAGAGCCATGTCCAGGAACAAAATATTCCATCTCAATATTACGCACTCGATCGAGCGTTTTTGACCATTTTATAATATCGGCGTCGCCCACAAAGGGGATGCGCCCTTCAAAAATAATATCGCCACTATAGAGTGTTTGATCATTCAAACTCAATAAAGACATATCGCCTTCTGAATGCACTTTGCCAAAATAAGTCAGTAGAAATTGATGATTACCTAAATTAAACTTTGTATCTTGATCAATAATTCGATCGGGCTTAACCAGATAAGTTTCGTCATTAACCCATGGGTAAAGTGACGTACGTCTAGATTCTAGCAAGTTGGAAGCGGTTTCAGAATCAAGATAGTCCCAAGTACCTTTGGGCGCCCAAATCTGTGCACCCTGCTCTTTAAATACTTGCA
>NZ_CAXCCZ010000007.1:0-47071 GCF_963981275.1 uncultured Candidatus Thioglobus sp.
ATTAAGTTTATTAGTAATTTATGATATAATTTTGCCATGAGATTTATAGAAGACATTCAAAGCGTTTTTAATCG
This sequence comes from uncultured Candidatus Thioglobus sp., assembly GCF_963981275.1. Taxonomy (NCBI): domain Bacteria; kingdom Pseudomonadati; phylum Pseudomonadota; class Gammaproteobacteria; family Pseudothioglobaceae (SeqCode); genus Candidatus Thioglobus; species uncultured Candidatus Thioglobus sp. The sequence continues at coordinate 75 of NZ_CAXCCZ010000007.1, forward strand.
CGATCCAGCAGCTCGAAATACCTTTGAGGTAATTACTTGTTATTCTGGGGTTCAAGCGATGTTGTTTTATCGGCTAACGCACCGCTTATGGCTATTAAAACTAAAATGGTTGGCTCGTTTTATTTCTATGTTGTCACGCTGGTTTACCGGTATTGAAATTCACCCGGGCGCTACTATTGGCAGGCGTTTTTTTATTGATCATGGCATGGGTGTGGTGATTGGAGAAACTGCTGAAATTGGTGACGATGTTACTTTGTATCATGGTGTTACTTTAGGTGGAACATCTTGGCAAAAAGGTAAGCGCCATCCTACTTTGGGCAATAACGTGGTGATTGGTGCTGGTGCTAAAATTTTGGGCCCGATCACCTTAGGTGATCACGTAAGAGTTGGCTCAAACTCTGTGGTAGTGAAATCAATTGAAGCGGAGAAAACTGTTGTTGGTGTGCCTGGACGTGTGCTAAAAGATAAAACTGTTAAGTCAGAACATTTTGATTCTTATGCAGTAGGCGGCAGTGAAGATGACCCAACAATTAAGGCGATTAACTCTATCTTAAAGCATTTGCATGATGTTGATTCCCAGCTGCATAAAGTCTCTAAAGAGCTCAATATTAAAGATCAAAAAGATAGCTCTGTTAATGGCCTGGAGATAGAGAGTAAATAACCTTATCTTGGAAAAGGTTTTTTACTTGACTAAAAAGCTAGGTTAAGCGTATAATGAGTGTCTATTTATTTTCTGATAAGAGGTCGATATGCAATTAACCACAAAAGGTCGTTACGCAGTTACAGCGATGTTAGATTTAGCATCTAACGATACTGGTAGGCCCATTACTTTGGATATAATCTCTCAAAGACAAAATATTTCTTTGTCTTATTTGGAGCAGTTATTTGCCAAACTTCGTCGTGCAGAATTAGTTAAAAGTGTGCGTGGCCCTGGCGGCGGCTACTTACTTAATATTGAGGCAAAAAATATTAACCTGACTCAAATTATTGAGGCAGTGGATGAAAATATTGACCTTCGTAGATGTGCTGGTACTACAGGTTGTCATGATGGAAAGCAGTGTATTTCACACAGATTATGGTGTGAGGTTAGTAGTCAAATTAGAGGTTTTTTAAGCTCTAAAACATTACAAATGGTTATTGATGACCAACAACAAAATATAGGAATTTTATAAGTATGACCACGCCAATTTATATGGATTATTCGGCTACTACGCCGGTAGACACCCGTGTCGCTAAAAAAATGATGCAATATTTAACCATGGATGGTGATTTCGGCAATCCTGCATCGAATTCGCATTATTATGGCTGGCAAGCGGATGAAGCTGTTAAAAAAGCACGCCAGCAGGTGGCTGATTTAATTGGTGCCGATTCAAAAGAGATTGTGTGGACTTCAGGCGCAACTGAATCTAACAATCTGGCTATCAAGGGTATTGCTCATTTTTATCATAAAAAGGGTAAACATATTATTACCCTTAAGACCGAACACAAGGCTGTGCTTGACACTTGTCGACAGCTTGAGCGTGAAGGCTATGAGGTAGACTATCTTGATCCGATGCCCAATGGCTTGTTAGATATTAACGTCTTAAAAGCAGCCATGCGTGAGGATACAATTTTGGTATCAATTATGCATGTTAATAATGAAATTGGGGTGATTCAAGATATTGAAACTATTGGTAACTTATGTCGTGAAAACAAAATTTTCTTCCATGTGGATGCGGCCCAATCTGCGGGTAAAGTGGCGATTGATCTAAGTGTATTGCCAGTTGATTTAATGAGTTTTTCGGCACATAAAATCTACGGTCCAAAGGGTATGGGTGCATTATATGTTCAGCGTAAGCCACGTATTCGCTTAGAAGCGCAAATGCACGGTGGTGGGCATGAGCGTGGTATGCGTTCAGGCACACTAGCAACACATCAAATTGTTGGTATGGGCGAGGCTTTTGCCATTGCAAATGCTGAGATGCTTGAGGAAAATACCAAAATTAGAACTTTGCGTGATCGTCTACTGGCTGGTTTTGACGGCATGGAAGAGGTGGTGATTAATGGTGACATGGAGTCACGTATTCCAGGCAATCTTAACATCAGTTTTAACTATGTAGAGGGTGAGTCTTTGATGATGGCAATTAGTGATATTGCCGTTTCAAGTGGATCTGCCTGTACCTCAGCTAGCTTAGAGCCATCGTACGTATTGCGCGCCTTAGGCTTATCGGATGAATTGGCACATTCTTCAATTAGATTTACCATTGGTCGTTATACCACCGAGCAAGATGTTGATAAAGCTATTGATTTGGTACGTGATAAAGTTCAAAAATTACGTGATTTATCTCCGCTTTGGGATATGTTCAAAGAGGGCATTGATATTAGTAAAGTTGAGTGGTCAGCGCACTAGATTACACAAAAAATACAAGAGTTAGACTTTCCTAAAAGGGTTAGAATAACTAACAATAAGAACAAGGAGAAATAACATGGCATACGGCGAAAAGGTAATGGATCATTATGAAAATCCACGTAACGTTGGTGTACTTGATAAAGATGCAAAAAATGTGGGTACTGGCATGGTTGGTGCACCCGCTTGTGGCGACGTTATGCGTTTGCAAATTCAAGTCAATGATGACGGTATCATTGAAGAGGCTAAGTTTAAAACTTATGGTTGTGGTTCAGCGATCGCTTCTAGTTCACTATTAACCGAATGGGTAAAAGGCAAGACTCTAGACGAAGCAGCTGAAATTAAAAATACAGATTTGGCTGAAGAGCTGGCATTACCACCAGTTAAGGTGCATTGTTCAGTGCTTGCCGAAGACGCCATTAAAGCGGCTATTAACGATATTAAAAGCAAAGCATAGTTAACAATGTCCATCACCCTAACAGACACAGCTGCTAAGCGCGTTGTTGATTTTTTAGCCAATCGAGGATCTGGTATTGGCATTCGCCTAAGCGTACAAACTACAGGTTGTTCTGGTTTAGGCTACAACATGGAGTTTGTTGATAGTGCTAATGAGGACGATACGGTATTTAAAGATAACGGCGTTCAGGTAATTATTGATGCTAAAAGCCTTATCTATCTTGATGGTACTGAGGTGGACTATGTTAAAGAAGGTTTGAATGAGGGGTTTGAATTTAACAACCCTAATGCTAAGGCCGAGTGCGGTTGCGGTGAGTCCTTTACCGTATAAAAACATATATTACTAAAACACAGTTTATGCAAAATTATTTCGAATTATTTTCATTAACACCGAATTTTGATATCGATACAAATCAGCTGGAGTCAGCTTATCAGCATCAGGTGGCAAGGTTTCATCCCGATAATTTTGCTACTGGTAGTGATAAAGAAAAAAATCATGCCTTACAAAATACAGCGTTAATCAACAGCGCTTATGACACCTTAAAATCTGCACTTTTACGTGCTACTTATCTTTTAGAATTAGACGGTATAAATGCGTTTGATGAAAAAGACACCCAGATGGATGTGGATTTTTTAATGTCACAAATAGAGTTAAGAGAGGCTTTAGAGGGTATTGAGCTTAGCAAAGATGAGTTAGACTTGGATGACTTTATCGAACAAATTTCTGAAAAAATTAAAAACAATATCAAGCGCATTAGCAATATTTTTGAATCTACAAAAGATAAAGAGCAAATAAAGAATTCGGTTAGAGAATTAAAATTCTATGAGCAGCTTAATATTCACGCAAAACAGCTTATGGACGAGTGGATGTAAAACATGGCATTATTACAAATATCAGAGCCAGGACAGTCTAGCGCTCCCCACCAACACAAACTAGCCATTGGCATAGATTTGGGAACCACAAACTCTTTAGTAGCTTCAGTAAAAAGCGGAAAAAGTGTTATTTTAACGGATGAAAACAACCAGGCTATCTTGCCATCGGTTGTACACTGTGGCAAAGACAATAAGCTGACTGTAGGTTGTGATGCCTGTCCTTATGCCAAAACAGATCCAACCAATACCATTGTGTCAGTTAAGCGCTTTATGGGGCTTGGCTATAAAGAGGTTAGTGCATTTAAAAATTGCCCATATACATTGGTTGAAAATGCCAATAATGTATTGTTTCATACTGCCATGGGCGATCTATCAGCGGTTGAAATCTCTAGTACTATCCTTAGCTCCTTAAAACAGCGCGCTGAAAAAGCACTAGAAGGTGATTTGGCTGGTGCGGTGATCACCGTACCAGCATATTTTAACGATGCTCAGCGTCAAGCTACTAAAGATGCGGCTACCTTAGCAGGGCTTAATACCTTAAGGCTTTTAAATGAGCCGACAGCAGCTGCAGTTGCTTATGGATTGGAATCGGGCGAAGAGGGTGTGCATGCTATTTATGACTTGGGCGGCGGCACTTTTGATATTTCAATTTTAAGTTTTAGCCAGGGTGTTTTTAAAGTACTGGCCACCGGAGGTGACTCCACTTTAGGTGGGGATGATTTCGATCAATTAATTATCGATGATTGTATTGAAAAAATGGGTGTTAGTGAGCTAACTCCAACTCAAATGCAAAAAATTAAGCAATTTGCACGTGCCGCCAAAGAAACTCTAAGCACTCAAGGGTTTGCAAAATTTGACTGCATTGAGACGCCTTACGAAATTACCCGTGAAAAATTTGATGAACTTTCAAGTAAGTTAATCAAGCGAACATTGCTATTAACCAAGCGAGCGCTTAGAGATGCAGATACAGCGCTAAGCGACGTTAAAGATATTATTATGGTTGGCGGTTCAACTCGTATGCCATTGGTAAGAAGCATGGTGGGGGATCTATTCAACAAGCCGGTACTATGCTCAATAAATCCAGATGAGGTAGTGGCTAAAGGCGCTGCTATTCAGGCTAATATTTTGGCTGGGAATAAGTCAGCGGGCGATATGCTATTACTTGATGTGTTGCCATTGTCATTGGGTCTTGAAACCATGGGTGGTCTGGTTGAGAAAGTTGTGCATCGTAACACCACCATTCCCATTACACGCGCACAAGAATTTACCACCTTTAAAGATGGTCAAACTGCCATGAGTATTCATGTTTTACAAGGTGAGCGAGAGCTGGTTAAAGATTGTCGCTCATTAGGACGTTTTGATTTAACCGGTATTCCACCAATGGTTGCAGGCAATGCGCGTATTCGTGTTGAGTTTCAAGTGGATGCTGATGGTCTGTTATCTGTTAGTGCGACCGAGCAAATCTCCGGGGTTAAGGCTGAAGTGCTTATTAAGCCGTCATACGGCTTATCTGACGGCCAAATGGAGCAAATGCTGAAGGATTCTATTTTATTTGCCAAATCAGACATCCAGGCTCGACAGCTTCATGAAATTCAAGTGGAAGCAAGTAGAACGCTTGAAGCCATTGACTCGGCACTTATTAAAGACAAAGCTATGCTCAATGCTCAAATGCTTGAAAATATTCTCAATGCCAGATCTGAGCTTGATGCCGTAAAGCAAGATTCACAAGAAAAAATTATCAAAAATAAAATCGATAACCTTGAAAAGGTGTGTGCTGGCTTTGTGGAAATGCGGATGAACAGCTCTGTCATGAAAGCCATGCAAGGCCACAGCGTCGACGAATTTTAACCCATTATATAAATTAGGAAAATAACATGCCACAAATAATCATCTTACCTCATCATGAATTATGCCCTGAAGGTATTGTTATTGAAGCGCAAGCAGGAGAGACGGTTTGCAGTGCTATGCTGGCAAACGATGTTGAAATTGAGCACGCCTGTGAAATGTCAAATGCCTGCACAACATGCCATATCTACGTGCGTGAAGGCTTTGATTCGCTGGCTGAGTCAGACGAAACAGAAGACGATATGCTTGATAAGGCATGGGGTCTAGATCCGGATTCGCGCTTGTCTTGCCAATCAGTTCTGGGTGATACAGACCTGGTGGTGGAGATTCCAAAGTATACGATCAATCAAGTATCTGAAAACCATTAAGCTTAAATTTTATTGATATTTAAGCTGTTTATCAAATATAAACGCCCAGCTAGAGAAGATAAATTTTCCTTGTAAAATAAAAAACTTCTTTTCTAAAATTTTAGAAATTTAGAAACAAAGCCTTCAGACTCTTCTTTGGGGCCAAATTCTGCCACTACATCCATTGGTTTTTCTTTAGAAATAAGCCACTGAGGCATAGGCGGGTGTTCACTACTGCCACAAGTTTTACCTAAGTTTTTAGGGTGAAATATCTTAACAAAAGACGGGTTTTTTAAGTCATCTGTATAGACAATGCCACAATAACGCTCGTCATGTTCTTCATCAACAATTGACTTGATGTTTTTAATTTTTTTAACAAAGACATCGGCGCTAAGCGTCTCACTTGGCATTGTTGTTAGTGTGTCATAAATAAACCAATCATCAGGTGTATCAATTAAATTTTGTAGTAATACGTCGCAGTCATCTAGTTGCATAACACCGATGAAACGACCTTTAAATTGTTGAAAATAGTCCATAGATAAAAAAAAGCCTGATTAAGGCTTTATAGTTTACTGATTTTTAAAACTTATTAATAAGTTATTCAATTGTAATACTTGGGAAAGCGCTCATTGCGCGATCTTGTTGAGTAAGTTTGGCACTCACTTTTCTTGCAATTTCTTTGTAAATTTCAGCCACTTTCCCATCTGGATCTTTGGCAACCGTTGGTGTGCCTTCGTCTACATCAGTTCTGATATCCATCTCTAATGGTAGGGCGCCTAAGAAATTAACCTGTGCATCTTTTGCCATTGATTCACCACCACCAACGCCAAAAATAGCCTCTTCATGGCCACACTTAGAACAGATATGTAGCGACATATTTTCAACAATACCCAAGATTGGAATATTGACTTTTTCAAACATTTTTAAGCCTTTTGTAGCATCGAGAAGGGCGATGTCTTGAGGTGTTGTAACAATAATAGAGCCACTAACTGGAATCTTTTGTGACAGTGTTAGTTGTGTGTCACCCGTTCCTGGTGGTAGATCGATAATCATATAATCAATCCCGCGCCATAACGTATCACGCAACATCTGCTCTAAAGCCTGCGTTACCATTGGACCACGCCAAATCATTGGGTTGTCTTCGTCTACCAAATAGCCAATCGACATGCTTTGCATGCCATGGCCTAAAATTGGCAGTAACTTTCCCTCTGCTGAAGTGTCAGGCTTAAGCTTGCTTACACCTAACATTCTTGGTTGTGACGGGCCGTAAATATCTGCATCTAAAATAGCGACTTTTGCGCCTTCTGCTTGCAAGGCTAGCGCCAAATTAACAGAGGTAGTAGATTTACCAACGCCACCTTTGCCTGAGGCAACTGCAATAATATTTTTAACCTCTGAAAGAATTTCAACGCCTTTTTGGGTTGAGTACTTAACGATTTTCGTTTCTATATTAACGCTTGAATTGTTAATACCATTTTCAGCTAAAGCATCTGTTATTTGCTTTTTAAGCTCTTCATGGTAGCCTTTTGCAGGATAATTAAGCTCAATGGTAATTTCAACCTTATCACCATCAAAATCAATATTGTTAATTACATTAGAAGAGACGATATCTTGTTCAGTATATTTATCAATAACACTGCTTAAAATACTATTAATGTTGTCAATGGTTAAATCTGCCATATTCGTGCGCCTGTATTTCAGTAAAATGATGCTATTTTATCGTATAACGATATCACGTAACCTTAATATTAACAATACTATCCTATGGCAACAAGAAAAATCCTAGTTACTTCAGCACTTCCATACGCCAATGGCGAAATTCACCTTGGGCACTTGCTTGAATATATTCAAACTGATATCTGGGTGCGCTTCCAAAAAATGATGGGTCATGAGTGTCATTATGTCTGTGCAGACGATGCACACGGTACACCAATCATGCTTAAAGCTGATGAACTAGGCATTACACCTGAAGAGTTAATCAAAGGGGTAAGTGAGCGCCATCAAGCAGATTTTAAAGAATTCTCCATTGGTTTTAGCCAGTACCACTCGACTCATAGTCCTGAAAACAAGGAGATTTCATCTGGTATTTACAATAAATTAAATGAGCGTGGTTTTATAAAGTCACGCACCATTTCTCAAGCATTTGACCCTGAAAAACAAATGTTTTTACCTGATCGTTTTATTCGTGGTGAATGCCCTAAGTGTGGTGCTAAAGATCAATACGGCGATAACTGTGAGGTCTGTGGCGCAACTTATTCGCCTACTGAGCTGGTCAATGCTAAATCGGCAGTTTCCGGGGCAAAGCCAATTACCAAAGATTCAGAGCACTATTTCTTTGATTTGCCTCAGTTTGAAGATCAGCTTAAAGCCTGGACAGAAGCAGGTCACTTGCAAGTAGAAATCAGCAATAAGTTGGCAGAGTGGTTTGAGCAAGGATTGCAGCAGTGGGATATTTCTCGCGATGCACCATATTTTGGCTTTCAAATTCCTGGTGTGGAAAATAAATATTTTTATGTGTGGCTGGATGCGCCAATTGGCTATATGGCCAGTTTCAAAAAACTATGTACTGATACTGGGCTTGATTTCAACGAGTACTTTGATAAAGATTCTAAAACTGAGCTGTATCATTTTATTGGAAAGGACATTGTATATTTCCATGCACTATTTTGGCCAGCGATGCTAATGGGCTCTGATTACCGCACGCCAACAGCAATTTATGCGCACGGATTTTTAACCGTTAACGGCCAAAAAATGAGTAAATCTCGTGGCACATTTATTCAAGCTAGAACTTATCTAGATAGCCTTAATCCTGAGTGTTTACGTTATTATTATGCCTATAAGCTTTCAAGCAAAATTGATGACATTGACCTTAACCTGCAAGATTTCAAGCAGCGAGTTAATTCTGATTTAGTAGGTAAGGTGGTTAATATTGCCTCACGATCAGCAGGATTTATCGTTAAAAAGTTCGATAAAACACTATCTGCTTATGCGATTGAGCCTGAGCTTTACAATGAGTTTATAGCAAAAGGCGATGACATTGCCAAGCTGTATGAGGCGCGTAATTATAATCAAGCCATGCGTGAGATTATGAAACTAGCTGATAAAGCTAATCAATACATCGATGAGCACAAACCATGGCAGTTAATTAAAGAAGAGGGTAGCGAAGCACAAGTGCACGATGTCACTTCTCTGGCACTTAATTTATTTAGGGTATTAATGACTTACCTTAAGCCAGTATTGCCAGAAATGGCAAAGCAAGCGGAGGATTTTTTAAATATCGATGCGTTTAATTGGGCAGACCTTAAGCATCCGCTAACCAAGCATCAAATTAATAAATTTAAGCCATTAATGTCACGCATTGAAGATGAACAAATCAATTCTGTTATTGAGGCTTCAAAGCAAACCACTGAGCAGCAAGAGCCTGAACAAGAAGAGGATGACAATATGATTTCAATTAATGATTTCACTAAGATAGATTTACGAATTGCCAAAATTGTTAAAGCACAGCATGTTGAAGGCGCTGATAAGCTCTTGCAGCTCACTCTTGATATTGGTGAAGAAAAAACGCGTAATGTGTTTGCTGGAATAAAGGCACACTACAATCCAGAAGACTTGGAAGGGCGTTTAACTGTTATGGTGGCCAACCTCGCTCCAAGACAAATGAAATTTGGCTTATCTGAAGGCATGGTTCTGGCTGCAGGTAATGGCAAGTCATTACATATTTTATCGCCAGATTCTGGTGCAACACCAGGTATGAAAATCAGTTAAAAATTTAGTAAATTTTTAAAACCAGTCTAATATTTACAGAAATAGACTTAAATTAACGCTAAAACAGCATTTTTAAGCCCAATATTAGCCTATTTTTGATGTTTATTTGAAAAAAAGCTAGCGCCACTGGAAAAATTTAGCAAATTCCTTAAATGACTGGTTTGATAGAGATATTAACGTAAAATACTTCTTTCTGGAGAGATGTCAGAGCGGTTTAATTTGCTCGCTTGGAAAGCGGGTGTACGGCAACGTACCGAGGGTTCGAATCCCTCTCTCTCCACCATATTTTTACTTAAAAATCAATGACTTATAAATGTTTACAAGTCATTGACACTACATTTTTCACGTGAAAATGTACTTAAGTTTTTCCTAGAATTGCCACTGTTACTGTATTTTTTGAATAAAAATGAGGGATTCTTGCCCTCTACCAATTATCAAAGCAAGGAGTAAATTGGCTGGACATTTTCAATGGGTCTTTTAGGTAATAAGTGTTAGCCCTTATGTGTCAGCCAAGGACTTTTAATCACTTTTATTTAAACAGGCGACCCACCTTATAAAATAATATTTTTTTCAGAATCAATGATGTGATTTAAAACTTGATCCCAATCCTGATCAGCCATTTTATTGATAGAAAAATTAGCTATTATTGAGGTTTCGTTTTGCGTTTCAATGAATTTTAATTCATTTTTTAGGTGGCTAGAATCTGGGAAGTAGCCTACATCTAGAACAAAATATTTTAAGTTAGTCATGTTGTATGTTTTATCGGTTAAATGGTAAGTATGTGATTAGATTTGTCTAATTCTGCACGAAATTGAACTTGGTCTATTTGTTGCATGTTGGCATCGTCAAGTATTGATAAAGGCTCAATTTCACACAATTCCAATAGCTCTGCATTTTCAATAGTCTCTGCATTTTCTTCAATATGCCTATCAACAAAAATACAGCTGACACGGTGTCCAAATATTGTCAATCCAGCTGCCACTCTCATTGCTTCCGCATGATCACTTATTGCAAATACTAGAATATCTTTTTTAGTGTTAGATATTGTCATATTGATACCACCTTATCATGGTTGGCAATCATTTCACTTAGGTTTGTTTGACTACCCATAGTAGCAATTGAAGTTGTATTGGGAAGATATCGATCCCAAGAGTGGTGGCATGCTACAGAGTTTTCTATTATGTTTAGATTTTGCTTAATTTTTGCATCTTCTAAAGTCTTTATGCCTGCACCTGTAAAAAAGCAGCTGTATTGATATTTTTTCCTTATACATGCATCGCTTAGTGGAAGTAATAGGTCTGCACCACGCTCTTGGCTAATAATAAATAATAAGCTCATTTTTTAACTCCTTAATCAATAATTATTTTTACATTTGTGTAATCTAAAGCTACAAGGTTGGCAAAAACTGCAAGTGATGTAGAAATATCTTTTGATTGAATGATGATCTTTTCATGTTTTGACTGGGTTTTAGGGTTATCGACAAACCTCCAGTTTTGATCTTTCATTTTTTGAATTTGACTTTTTAGTACTAGAAAATTTTCTCTCATTCTTCCTAGATAGGCGCTAGAGCGGAACAGTTGCCTCTTACTTCCACTAGCTTTACCTGTTGCCTCAACTAATTGTTTAATATTGTTATTTGACCAAATCCATATTTTTTTTTGCCCAGCAAGAAAAAATAAAGCTGCCAACGCTTGGCTTTCTTTTTGACTTTCTCCATAAATCAATAATTCATCGGTATGGACTATGTTGGATGTGGAAAAAGCCCAAAAAATATCCCTAAAACTAGCCAGTTCTCCTTTAGATTCAAAGTCGTTAAAGGGCATGCATTTAGTTTTTTTAGCACTATAAAGTGTACATTCCTGGAGTTTACTGGAATTTACAGGGACTATATTTTCTAAGAATTCTTTGCTTAAATTATTTGTATAACTAATATCGGTATTGGCTATCGACTCACCAAGATGTAGAAAAATACTTATCCCAATAATGTAGAGCATTAATTAACAGCCTCCGAATTGGCGCTCAGGTATTTTTAAGAGTGTATTGTTATTAGTTGTAGGGGGGTTCTCCATATAGTGATCCATTAATTCAACAACTGGAAGAAATCCATAGTCGTCCCCCATATTTATATTTAGATCAAAATTTTCAATATTTTGTGGTGTATTCATATGCTTAATTTCTTCTGGCGATAGCTTGGCAAATGGGAAAATAAGAAGCAGTACAATTAAACTAATTGATAATGCAAATGAGCAAAAAATTAAACCTATTTTTGTTTGATATTTCATAATACCTTTATTTTTTTATTTAAGTAATGCCAATGTACATTAAGTAGAATGCAGTCACAAAAGCAATTAATTGTGCGGTTGTTTCATAATCCATTATTCAATTACCTTTAAAGTGTTTTACAAGTTTTTCTATTGAAATTATTTCACCTGATTCTGGATGAATTGTATCTGGCGTAAAGAATGGAACGCCGTGGCTAGAAGCTTTCAAAGACTCGGGTGTTTTAGCAAACATATAGATAAAAATAACGACTGTGATTATCATAATTAATATCGATATGACTAAAAGCTGTTTATCTTGTGTTGTGTTAAAAGACATGTGTTAATTTCTTTGTAAAAGAACTTTCCAGCTCTGATCGGAGAAAACTGTTCCTAGATGTATACTGTTTAACTCTGATTGCATGGATGCTAAAGATTCCATTGAGGTAGGGTTGTCAATCACTATTTTAATAATATCACCGCTTTTAGCGTCATTCATTGCCCCTTTAGCCATTAATTGTGGCCTAGGGCACGAGAATCCAAGACAATCAATAGTCCTTGTGATGTTTATCACGTCACCATTGTCAAGAGTTATTGTTGAATCATTGTCGCTGTCGCTGCTTACTTTGTTAGTAGTTTTTTTTGTAAATAAACCCATTATCCTTCTCCTGTTGTTTTTAAAGATTTCTTTGCTTGAATTTTTAAATATATGAAAAGTAAAACTGCAAATTGTATCAATCCAAAAAATATAGCTGGAATTCCAGTTTTTTCTTGAAGTGTTTCTGCATTTGCAAATCCTAGTTGTAAAGTTTCTAAATTAGGCTCGCCAGTCATTGCAATAGGGGCAGGGGGCCAGTAATCAAATGACCATAATAATGAAAATAAAAACATGCCTATAAATGTGAATATTAATGCCCAGATTGCACCAACATTTCCTTCACCAGATTTAACCCATGTCGATACAGTGCAAGCGCCTGCTAACACCATGCCTATTCCAAATATAAATAAGCCGATAACCTGATTAAGGCCAACATCAAATTTCATGGTATGACCTTGGCCAAAGGTAATAAACGTTGTAAATCCTATGGTTAAAACCATCATAGCGAGCAATAAAGCTTCGGTATTTCGGTAGGTTTTAAACAATATTGCATCTCTTAATGCTGCTGTATTACAAAACCTAGAGCGTTGCACCAGTAATCCAACTACAGATCCAAATAAAAATGCGACTAAAATTTCACCAATTACTGACATATCATTCCTTTTTTAAAATTTTAAAATTTTTTTATAAATGTGAGATCCGACCCAGGCGCCTGCAATAATCCCGGTCATTGATAGATAGCCTCCAAGGTTTAGTTGTGGCGTCAATCCAAAGAATGTTGATACGTTACAAACAAAAGCTAAGCGTATTCCAATGCCCATCATCAGGCCGCCTATAGTAATCATTACCCATTCAGATAAACTAGCTGGAAAGCGCCAAAAGAATTCATTGCTTAACTTTGCCCCAACAAATGCGCCAAAAAGCATGCCAAGAGAAATGTAAATTTTCCAATAACCGAAATCAGGTGGAAATACTATTTGCCAGAAAGGTATTTCATTAATTTTATCTCCTATAATTAACTCAGCGGCTAAGCCAGTCATCATTGTTTCGCCACCTCCAACTGTCCATGCACCTAAAATCAAAAAAAGAAAAATATCAAAAAAAGCAATAGCCACTAATGCAATTCTTGGATCAAGTGATTTTTTAAAAAAGTCCATGTTGGTTATTTATTTTTATAGAAGTTGTGAGCACTATATTTGTTATTTTGAATTCATGGGTAGTATTATTGTATTAGTTTTTAAAATGATATTTTTCAACTATATAAATACAGCCCTTGTAACTAAAAAATTACACAAGTATTTTTTTATAGTAGTTGTTAATACTATTTTTTGTCATGTAAGTTTATAAGCAATATTAATCAATACATTTTTATTATTAATAATTGATGGGTTTATATAGAACACTTTCCGATTTAAAAAAAATGTATAGCAAATGCTACTACCTTTTAATATATTCTTTAGTGCATAATCAAATTCGAAACAATAAAAGAGGCTGTAGTATGAAAGTAAAAACACAAAAAAACGGAGAAACAATGATGTTAAAAAACAAACTATTAATATTTACAACAATGTTATTTGCAATGGTATTACAAGCAAATGCATCAATAACTATTGGTACACCATTAGTAAGCACCTATTGGTTATCAGATCATAAAGACAAAGTAATTGTGCTCGATGTACAAAAAAAGATAAAAAAAGATATGAAGACAATAGCTGGGGCGGTTTTGGTTGACTGGTCTAAAGTTAGAGCCAAAAAAACAGAAGAAGGAATGGGGTTAATTAAAATGCTTCCCACCAAAGTAGAGTTTAATAAGCACATGCAAAGTTTAGGTGTGAATAATAATAGTGCAATAGTAATTACAACATCAGGAGATGGTGCTTCTAATATATTTTTAGGAACAAGGTTGTATTGGCAGCTAAAATACTATGGTCACGATAATGTAGCAATGTTAGATGGTGGTAATGCAAAATGGAATAACGAGAAGAAAGCAATGGGTCATGGCGCAACACTTTCTAAAGGTAGTTTTGTTTCAACAACTGAAAGAAAGGAGCTTCTGGCTACAACATCAGATGTAGAAAAAGCTGTAGAAAGTGGAGATACTGTGTTGGTTGATAGTAGAGAAGAGGACCAATATTTAGGATTGTTTTATAAGAAAAAGTATGTTTATAAAGCAGGACATATCCCTGGTGGTAAATCGGCTTTTGGTGGAACATTCTTAAAGCATAAAGGAAAGACCTTTCAAACAAAGAAAAACATAGCGGATATTTTTAAGGCTAAAGGAATAACGACTACAGGAAAGGGCATAGCTTATTGTAATAGTGGTCATTGGGGAAGTGGAACATGGTTTATACAACATGAGATTTTAGGCAATAAAAACTTCAAGCTATATGATGGTTCAATGCATGCTTGGACAAAAGGAAACAAGAGACTTGTAAATAAAATTATTTACGAATAATCACTTACATTCAAACCATTTAATAGATGGTTTGAATGTTTTTATATTTATATTTAGGTTTAATTTAAATTTAAATATAAAAACATTCTAATTAGGGCGGCAATATTTCAACTAGAAAAATTATATTGGTCTTTATGGTACTTATCTTTTTAGGTGGTCCCATAAAGGCCAATTCTATTATTGGTATAAAACAAGTGTCTTTAATTGAATATGATGAGCAACTATGTAGTTCAGAGCTGGTTATTATTAGAGGCGATCTTGCAAAGCTAACCAAAATAACAACGCCTGAATTATATAAAAAAGGGTTAAAAATCCGAATAGATGGAGCTTTTAGAACACTTAACTGGATTTGCAGAGGGGTTATTGATAATAACCTCAATGTTTCATATTTATTTAAAGAGTTAGAGCAATTGTTTATAGCA
Source organism: uncultured Candidatus Thioglobus sp. (assembly GCF_963981275.1). NCBI lineage: Bacteria > Pseudomonadati > Pseudomonadota > Gammaproteobacteria > Pseudothioglobaceae (SeqCode) > Candidatus Thioglobus > uncultured Candidatus Thioglobus sp. The sequence continues at coordinate 15,483 of NZ_CAXCCZ010000007.1, forward strand.
AAAAAGTTTCAAGAGTTGTATTTGAAGCTTGATTTTTTAATAAAAAAATATCCACTAAATCTTGATCAATACTTACCAGGTAGCGCATCAAAAAAAGATACAAAGGTTGGGATGAAAATTTATCAGCATTATTGCCACGGCTGTCATTTGAGCCATAACGACCAAATAAAGATGCCAGCATTATCATTAGAGATAATGGCTAAAAATCTTTCATCTGAAGAGTTTATTGCGCGTATGATTGCCGGAGTTAAGGGTAATGGTGTAATTGCGCTAAGAAACCCTTTGAGTCGTAAAGATATTTCCAGTATTTATAGCTATTTACTGTATAAAGAATAAATTACAACAGCATGATGTCCTGTCATCACATTTTTTTAGGTAGTTAAATATGTCCACATTATTTTCTGATCGTAAACTTAAGCACTTGTTTAACGTTTGCTCAACTGAACAAGTAAAAGAGTTCGTCCCACTTAAGAGAAGTATTCGCATACATGGGCATGGTACGACCATTAGACTGGAAGAAGCTTATTGGACAGTTTTAGAGCAAATGGCGGAAGATGAAGAGTTGTCATTGGCAAAATTGCTGGAGCTGATTAGCGACACCTGTTTAGTGGCAAATGATAAAAACCTTGCCTCTTGTTTGCGAGTATTATGTTTAAAGTATATTAATATTTATTATTAGCACACTTTAGCAACTCCTCTTGCGCCTTTATTGCATTTCCCAGACATATGTAGAGGGCTATTCTCACTACTTTAGTAATTTTAGATTTTATTAAAAATTATCACTAAGCCAGTCATTAATTATTGTGCGATCAGGTATGCCACCAGAATGAACGACTTTATCATTAATTACTACAGCTGGAGTCGACATCACACCATAGCCAACAATCTCACTCATCTCTTCAACTTTAATTAGGTTAATTTTAATATCTTTGGCTTCTGCCGCCGTTTTTATCAATTCTAGGGTGTTTTTACAGTTAGCACATCCTGTGCCCAACACTTTTATTGTTTGCATTTTGACTTCCTTATTAAAAAATTAATTTCATTTTCAGCAGCATGGAGTTCCGTTATCTGTTGATGAGCAGCAGCTTTGCGCTGTACTATTAGGTTGTTTTGTATTTGAAGCTTTAGGGTCTAATGCGTTATCAAAAGCAAGGTCTGTTTTTTGCGCTGCTTCATCACGAATGTGCCTAGCTATTTCAATTGCCATGTCGATCTGTTTTTCAGTAATACCCATTGAACGTAATTTTTTCAGTTGACACCGTCCCATAGCAGGGTGATTGCTGGCAATGCCTGATGCGAGTGATACCAATGCCACGATAGATGGATGTAGTTCTGTCATAATTTTCTCCTTATAAAATACTATTAAATATAAAACCAACCAGCAAAATTCCACTGGCAACAATACTGACGAAAGTAGCAATTAGTTTAGTTTTTAGCACTTTTCGTAATATTAAAATCTCTGGCAATGATAGGGCGATGACACTCATCATAAATGCTAAGGTAGTGCCTAATGCCGCACCTTTGCCGATTAACACTTCAACGATTGGAATTACTCCAGCTGCACTCGTATACATAGGCATTCCTAATGCCACAGCTGCAGGAACTGACCACCAGGCATCCTTACCCATAATGGAAGTCATAAAGTCTTCAGGGACGAAGCCGTGAATGATTGCACCTACAGCTATTCCTATAACAACATAAAACCAGATTTTATATATAATCTCTTTTACGTAATTCCATCCAGCATTAAATCTAGATTCCCAGCTCATCAATGCGTTATTTACTGGAAGATCTTTTCCTATATGAATATCATGTACCCAGTCCTGTAAATCATTTTCCATTTTCAAATGTCCAATAATCATTCCAGAAACTATAGCAATGGTCAGGCCAAGACCTAGATAAAGTACCGCAACCTGCCAGCCAAATAATCCAAACAAAAGGATCAGTGCAATTTCATTCACCATAGGGGCTGCAATAAGAAAAGAAAAAGTCACGCCTAGTGGCACTCCAGCAGATAAAAAACCGATAAATAATGGAACTGCAGAACAGGAGCAAAATGGAGTTACAATGCCTAAACTTGCCGCCAAACTATTTCCAACTCCCAGGCGTCTTCCTGCCAATAAGGAGCGTGTGCGTTCTGGTGAAAAAAAGGTTTGAACTATTCCCATAAAGAAGACCACGCCGGCCAATAGCAACATAATTTTAGGGGTGTCATAGAAAAAGAAGTGTATTGCTTCACCAGTATGTGAGCTGCGATCATAACCTGTTAAGGATAAAATAAAATCTGCAAAAGGAATAAGCTGTGAATAAGTATAAAACCAGGTTGGAATGGCTAGACTAATTGCGCCAATCCAGTAGAATAGCGCATTACTCTTTTGTTGAGAAGTGTCAATTGTTGCGTTGCTCATGTTAATCTCCTTGATACCAAGAAGACGATTAAGACGCAAAAAAGATGCAGGTAAGATAAGGTAAGTTTTATTTTTATTTACACTTAGGGTCAAAGCAGCATACGTTACCCATGTCATCTAATACAATTTTGCATGCGGTGTGAAGCTCTTGCTTTAGGCGTTTACGTGCACGTTGAATACGAGATTTGGTAGCGACGAGACTTAAGTTATTAAGTTTGGCAAAATTAGTCTGACTCACCCCTTCAAGATCACATTGATTAATAATTTCTCGGTCATCATCAGATAAATGTTTTAATGCTGTCGGTAAGCATTTTGATAAATGAACAACAGGGGTGTCCCTGCCTTCGCTAATTATTTCTGGATACTGCTCATCCACTTCATCATGATTTTTATGAGTTCGATGGTAATCAATAAGACGGTTTTTAGTTACCCGAAATAGCCAAGCTCGAGTATTGCTTAAATTGCAAAAATCATCACGCTTGATTAGCGCTTTTACAAATACATCTTGTAATAAATCTTCGGCTGTGGAGTGGTCAGAAATTCTACTATATAGAAAATATCTAAGCTCATTTTCGTACTGGTCCCAGGCTTTAGTGATGCATTTCATACATGGATACTCTACTCAGACTCAAATTGTAAAAAAGTACGGTGTATATTTCGCCTATGCCAACCATCGAAGTTCTTTAATGATTTAAATTTAGATGCTGTTGATAACTGATCAATTGTTTCGTCGAGCTCAAGCCATTCTTTTTGAGCAGCTGTTACGCCTTTAACTAAATAATCAAGATAGTCAATAGTTTGTGCTTTAGCTTTTTTCCAATCTGCGGCGTACCCATGGCCAGGAATGACATGTTTTGCATTTAATTTGGCTAGCTGGTGTACAGATTTTTGCCACTCTTTTACAGAGCTAAAGGGATGAATGCCAAGCATGCGGTCGAGAAAAACAAAGTCACCACTGAACAGCACTCTTTGCTGTGGTAGCCAAAGCACTCCATCACCTGGAAAATGCCCATTACCCGGCCAAATTAATTCAAAGTCAACCCCGCCAAGGTTGAAGAGATTGTTATCTTTGTTATAGGTTTGACCAGCGTGCATTGGGTTGATGGTTTTAATTGACTCTCCAGACGTTGATTCAAGGCGATTAAGATGATCTTTTGTATGGTGTTCTTGAGTTTTTACAGTTTTTGATAAAGCCAGTACTTTTGCACCGCGCTTTACAAAATAACTATTGCCTAACCAATGATGATCTTGCGCACCTATATTAACAACCCAGAGAATAGGTTTTGAAGTTATTTCTTGAATTGCCTGATGAATAACCTTAGCACCCGCAGGCATAGCACCAGAACCAATTAGCACAACCCCCTTATCAGTAACAACAAAACCGACAGTATTGTTCGAGCCAAAGTTTTTTTCAGTTCTTGGACCTGTTTCGCCGACTAAAGCATAAATATTATTATGGACTTTTTGTGTTTCTAAAGAAAATACAGGTGTTGAGAAAACAGAAATAAGCGTACCCAATAAAAGCAAGAACCTCATATTAAACCCTACAAAGAGAAAGTATCATCAAATGGCTTGTCACCTTTAACTGTTGGCAAGTCTAGCCAATTACCCCATTGTGACCAGCCCCCGTCATATAGCTTTACATTCTTATAGCCTAATGATTTAAGCTGTAAGTATGCACTACTCATACGGAATCCATCATCACAATAAACAATAATTGATTGGTCTTTAGAGACTGATTGATACAACTCTTTCATGGTATCTTCATCTAGCCAAGTTTGTGAAGCACTGTCAGTGCCATCCATGCTAACTATATTAATTGCGCCAGGTATATGACCCTCTTGAACTCCATGGGAACTTGAGCCTGCATAGCGTTCAGGAGGCCTAGCATCAATCAAAGTTGTTTCATTGTCTCGTGGCCCTGTAATAACATCGTACACATCTGGGAATCTCACAAACATAGAACTGTCAGCCTCTTTTAATACAATATTGCTCGGCTTGCGTGCTGGAGAGATTTCGGTTGTCATATCTTCAAATGTGGCCCAACCGATGGTGCCACCATCTAAAATTTTTAGTTGTGAGTCACTAAAGCCATATAATTTTAGTAAAACCCATAAACGCGATGCAGTGACAGTACGAGTATCATCATAAATAACAATTGTGGAATCAGACTGAACACCCCAGCGGCGTAAAGTTTTCTGAAATTGCTCCCGAGATGGAAAGCGAGTCACTGTGAGTGAGTTATTATCAGCCAAGTCTTTAAATCGCTTTACCTGAATTGCACCAGGAATATGTCCAACAGTAAAATAGCGGTGTGGCTCGTAGCGCACTTCTAGAACTACCGTTTTATCACCTTCTATGTTCTCTGCTAACCAATCTGAATCAACCAAAAAACTTCTGTCTGCTTGTGCATTGCCCATCATCAAGCCAAAAAGAAAAATACTCATTGTTATTATTTTCACAAAATTCCTCCAAAATATAGATATATTAATTGTACCTTGATAAGTAGACGAACAAAGTAGGGTAAAGATGCAGTAAATATTAATTATTTTTTACATTTAGTTATATTGTAATTTGATTCCAAGTGCAAGGTAAGCGCTATTGATTTGATAAACTGCAATAGTTCGTTAATTTTGGACACATTTTTAGTGTCTTATGAGTGTCAGCTTAATCAATAAAAGTTTAACCACATTTTCACTACGCCTGTCATAAATATAGCTAAATACAGGCTGGAGTGGATCATTAAAACGCTGCTGTATAGCTATATTTAACTATATAATACGTTTTAAGTTGGATTCGAATCCCTCTCTCTCCACCAAATTACTTGCTGTTTTAATAGCGTCCTTTGTTGATTTTTTAGAATCTCTATGGACAATATTAAAGCATCTATCCAATTGCTTACACAAAGGTAATCATGAATCTTATACCAAATTTCAAACCTGAAAACATTGTTCAATCTATTGAAAACATTACTAAAAAAGGGTTTGAGGTTGTCTCTTCGGCTGAAAAGGGTGGCAACTGGGATGAGGTAATTACTGCTACAGATAATTTTGAGTGTGAGCTGGGTCGATTAACTAGCGTTAATTCTCATTTAAATGCGGTGATGTTTAGTGATGAGTTTAATACTCAGTATGAGCAAACTCTGCCCATTATTACCAATTTTTATTCAGATATTTCCAGTAATAAAGCACTCTATACAGCTTACAAAAACCTGAAAAATACTGATTTAAATGAACAGCAGCAGCATATTTTGCAAGAATCTATCGATGGTTTTGAGCTTTCTGGTGTTGGGCTGGAGGGTGAAGACTCTAAGCGCTTTAAAGCTATTAAAGAACAATTAAGCTTGCTCAGTAATCAGTTTTCTAAAAATTCTCTTAAAGCTACCAATGAATGGATAAAGATTGTCGAATTGGAGGAGTTAAAGGGTTACAGTGAAACTGAGCTGGCCAAGATTAAAACAGACAAAGGTTATGAGCTTAACTTGCAAATGCCAGTATATATGGATGTTATGACTTATCTGGACAATCGAGAGCTTAGAGAGGAGGTTTACCGGGCCTATGCATCTCGAGCTTCAGAGGTGGGTATCACCTCAGTTGATTTTGACAATAAAGCAATCATGGATGAAATTCTTGCGCTAAGACAAGAAATGGCTGATATTCTAGGATTTAAGAATTATGCTCAACTCTCTATTGAGTCAAAAATGGTGGAGAGCGTTGATCAAATTTTAGAATTTTTAACAAATTTGGTTCAAAAATCAAAGTCACAAGCGCAAGCAGAGTTTGACGAATTATCTCAGTTTGCAGGCATAGTGTTACAACCTTGGGATTTGGGTTTTTATAGTGAGCAGTTAAAGGCGAAAAAGTTTGGTTTTAAAAAGTCAGACTTAACCCCTTATTTTCCTGAACAAAAAGTACTGGAAGGCTTATTTTCTACGATTGAAAGTTTGTACAAGGTAAAGGTTCAGCAAATAGATGAGTCGAGTTATCATAATGATGTTCGTGTATTGGAAATAACAAGCAATAACCAACTGATTGGAAAAATTTATCTAGATCTATACGCTAGAAAAGATAAGCGTGGCGGAGCTTGGATGGCAGACTATCAGCCTCTTATTGGGAATGAAAAGCCCATTGCATTTGTCGTTTGTAATCTTAACTCTCCGAGTAAAGGTAAGCCAGCTTTGTTTGAATTTGACGAGATAGTGACTATATTCCATGAATTTGGCCATGCGCTACACCATGTGTTAACCAAGGTGAAGTATCCTTGTGCAGCCGGCATTTCTGGTGTTCCTTGGGATGGGGTTGAATTGCCAAGCCAATATATGGAGTTCTTTTGCTATGAGCGATCGGTGATTGACAAAATGTCTGAACATGTTGAGACTCAAAAATCTTTGCCTGATGAATTATATAACAAGCTAATCGCATCTAAAAATTTCCAATCAGCCATGGGTATGTTGCGTCAGTGTGAATTTTCTCTATGGGATTTACAAACGCACTTAGGCAAGTGTGATACTTATGAGGTTTTAACACAGGTTCGCCAGCAAACGGCACTCATGTCAGCTATTGATGAAAACCGATTTTTAAACACCTTTGGCCATGTTTTTTCTGGCGGATATGCGGCGGGTTATTTCAGCTATAAATGGGCAGAGGTGTTGGCGGCTGATGCTTATTATTATGTGCAAGAGCATGGCGGTATTGGTTCAGATGCATCACTTGATTTTTTACACCATATCCTGGAAACAGGTGGAAGTCAGGACTTTATGGATAGCTATAAAGCCTTTAGGGGTAAAAAACCAGAGATTAATGCGCTGTTACAAGCCAATGGCATTGTGATTTAGGTACAATGCTTTTTATTATTTTTCAAGGAAAAGACAATGATTAAATTTATCTTAAGTGTTATTATTATTCTGGCTTTAATTGGTGGTGCAATTCAGTTTGTTTCTACAGCGGAAAGTTGGGCGTTAGTGGTTAATAAAGAAGCGGCATTAAGTAGCATTCAAAATGGTGCGATGGCCGTTTATGAATTCTTCATGGGTTTGATTGCAGATGCTGATCAAATTAAAGGAGTAGATCTTGTAGTTGATAAATAATCACAAGATATTATGATAAAAATGCCCAACTTAATGTTGGGCATTTTTTTACACTTTAGAAAGTAAGATACTGCCGTTTGTGCCACCAAATCCAAAAGAGTTGGAAATAGCGTGATCGATTTTCATTTGTCGAGCTTCATTGGCACAATAATCTAAATCACAATTTTCATCTTGATTGATAATGTTAATAGTTGGTGGCACCACTTGATCTTTAATAGCAAGCGCGGTAAAAATAGCTTCAATACCACCAGCAGCGCCAAGTAAGTGTCCAGTCATGGATTTAGTCGAGCTCATCACTAAGTTATAAGCATGATCACCTAATGCAAGCTTAGCGGCGTCTGTTTCGGCTTGATCACCTGCAGGTGTTGAAGTACCATGTGCATTGATATAATCAATTTGTTCGGTATTGATGCCGGCATTACGCATGGCATTCTTCATGCAACGCGCAGCACCTTCGCCACCTTTTGAAGGTAGAGTCATGTGATAGGCGTCACCACTCATGCCGTAGCCTGAAACTTCTGCATAAATTTTGGCACCACGCGCCTTGGCATGCTCAAACTCTTCAAGTACGACAACGCCTGCACCATCGCCCAAAACAAATCCGTCACGATCCTTATCCCAAGGGCGTGAGGCTGTTGCTGGATCATCGTTGCGAGTAGAGAGTGCACGCGCAGCTGCAAAACCACCTAAGCCACAATTGGTGGTTGACATTTCAGCGCCACCGGCAATCATTACGTCTGCATCGCCATATTCAATTAGACGTGATGCATCGCCAATATTGTGCGTGCCAGTTGTGCAAGCTGTCACAATGGCAAAATTTGGCCCTTTAAGGCCATATTTGATTGATAGGTTGCCAGAGATCATGTTGATGATTGAAGAGGGGACAAAGAAAGGTGAGATGCGTTTAGCGCCTTTTTCTCTGAATAGGTCAGCTGTTTTTTCAATTGTTCCTAAGCCACCAATGCCGGCACCAATAGCAACACCAATACGCTCAGCATTTTCTTCGGTAACTTCAACACCACAATCTTCAAAAGCTTGAATACCAGCCGCCATGCCATAATGAATGAAAGTATCCATTTTTTTGGCATCTTTAGGTTTTAGATAATCAGTAATATCAAAGTCTTTAACCGAACCACCAAAAGTTACAGACTGACCCTCGGTTTCAATATTGGTTAGAGAATTAATGCCGGACTTGCCTGCAAGAATATTACTCCAAGATTGCTCAACCGTGTTACCAACAGGAGAAACGATACCCATACCAGTAATTACAACTCTTCTTTTGCTCATAATGTCACTGTATTAAAAAAATAAAAAAGGCGCTTAATTCCAAGAAGAAAGCGCCTTGTTGTTTAGCAAGCTAAACGGAAATTACAAATTGTTATTAACGTAGTCAATGGCTTGTTGAACTGTTGTAATGTTTTCTGCTTGATCGTCAGGGATTTCACAGTCAAACTCTTCTTCAAGAGACATTACTAACTCAACAGTATCTAGAGAGTCTGCACCTAAGTCATCGATAAATGAAGCGTTATTATCAATATCACCACTTACGTCTAATTGCTCAGATACAACTTTTTTAACTCTTTCCTCAATGCTCATTTGTTACTTCCTGTTTGGTTTAATAAAGTTATTATTTTATCGATTATTGACCGCAAAACAAGACTAAATTGCAAAAAATATGAATTAAGCCTGATAACGAGTTGGATCTTTTATTTTTGCTTCAAAAAAGCCTATTTTGCGGTATTCGCAGGCGTCGCAAACGCCACAGGCTTCCCCGTTTTCATTGGCTTGATAACAGGTAGTGGTGTTGGCATAATCAACACCTAGCGCCACTCCTTGCTGAATGATTTGAGCCTTGCTCAGATTTATTAACGGGGTTTGTATGTTAATCTTTTGCCCCTCAACGCCTTGTTTGGTGGCAAGGTTTGCCATAACTGAAAAAGCATCAATGTATTCTTGTCTGCAATCTGGATAGCCAGAGTAATCTAGTGCATTGACACCAATAAAAATATGTTGGCAATCAAGCACTTCACTCCATGCTAATGCATAAGATAAAAAAATCGTATTTCTAGCAGGAACATAGGTGATGGGGATTTCGTCACTTTCTTTAAAATCGGGTACATCGATGTTGTCATCGGTTAGTGCTGATCCACCAATATCTGACAAAGATATTTTCATAATTCTATGCTCAGTTGCATTGAAAATTTTAGCAACATTAGCGGCAGTAACCAGCTCAGATTTTTGTTTTTGACCATAATCGAAGCTGAGTGCAAAACACTCAAAACCTTGGGATTTTGCGATGGCGAGTGTGGTGGTTGAATCCAACCCTCCAGAAAGCAAGACAACGGCTTTAGGTTTGGCGTCAGACATTGGCCAAATTACCTTTTTCTTCTAGCCATTGTTTGCGATCAGGTGCACGTTTTTTGCTCAGAAGCATGTCCATGGTTTGTTCAACTTGCAGTGGGTTGTCGAGCGTTAGCTGAATTAAACGTCTAGTATCCGGCAGCATGGTGGTTTCTCTGAGTTGTGCAGGGTTCATTTCACCCAAGCCTTTAAAGCGCTGAACTTGAATTTTAACGCGTTTATTTTCAGATTCGATTTTGCGAATAATGCTATCACGCTCGCCATCATCTAGGGCGTAATGCACCTGCTTGCCAGCATCGATACGATATAAAGGTGGCATAGCAACATAAATATGCCCCTCTTTAACTAATTTTGGAAAATGTTTAACAAATAAGGTGCAGATGAGTGTGGCAATATGAGCACCATCTGAGTCAGCATCGGCCAAAATACAGATTTTTCCATATCTTAAATTTGACAAGTCCTCGCAAGCAGGCTCAAGCCCTATGGCAACACTAATATCATGTATTTCATTACTGGCCAGTACTTGTTCTGAGTCAACTTCCCAGGTGTTTAGAATCTTACCTCTAAGCGGTAGAATAGCTTGATATTCCTTGTCTCGTGCTTGTTTAGCAGAGCCGCCAGCTGAGTCACCTTCAACTAAAAATACTTCAGTTTGAGAGAGGTCGGTGCTGGTGCAATCTGATAATTTTCCGGGTAGGGCGGGGCCACTAACAATTTTTTTACGGACAATTTTTTTGTTAGTTTTAAGCCGTGACTGGGCATTTAAAATAGCCAGTTGGGCGATTTGTTCAGCCACGTCAGTATGCTGATTAAGCCACAGACTAAAGGCGTCTTTGACCACGTTAGATACAAAAGCGGCACACTCTCTTGATGACAGTCTTTCTTTAGTTTGACCTGAAAACTGAGGGTCTAAAATTTTAATCGAAAGCACGTAAGCAATTCGCTGCCAAACATCATCTGGGGTGAGTTTAATGTTTTTTGGAATGAGATCTCTGAATTCACAGAACTCTTTGAGTGCATCAGTCAAACCTGAGCGTAAACCATTAACATGCGTGCCGCCATTAATTGTAGGAATAAGGTTGACATAACTTTCAGCAACAACGTTGGTATTGTATTGAGTCCAAGCCAATGAACAATTCAACTGTTGCTCATCTGAAGAAAAATTAACCACAAAAGGTTTTTCAGGGAGATTGTCTAGCCCGTCAAGCGCCATTGATAGGTAATCTTTCAAGCCTTCTTGATACATCCATTTATCGGTAGTATCATCAATTTCATTATAAAAATTAACTTCTAGACCTGGACATAAGACTGCTTTAGAGCGTAAATTATGGCGTAGTTTTGTGGCAGAAAATTTGGCGGTATCAAAGAATTGAGCGTCTGGTGTAAATCTTACCTTGGTGCCTGTGTTGCGCTTTCCAACACTGGAAATAACCTCTAATTCGGTTTTTTTAGATCCATTTGAGAAGCTAATATGGTGCTCTTTAGCATCCCGTTTAATCCAAATTTCTACCAAAGTGGAGAGTGCGTTAACCACTGAAATGCCTACACCGTGTAAGCCACCAGAAAATTGGTAAGAATCATTGGAGAATTTACCACCTGCATGGAGCTTGGTTAGAATAACCTCAACACCTGACTGACCCTCGCCAGCATGCATATCGACTGGCATGCCACGACCATTATCTTCAACTGAAAGAGAGCCGTCTTTATACAGGACAACGTTAATTTTATTTGCATGCCCTGCAACCGCTTCATCGACACTATTGTCAATCACTTCTTGAGCTAAATGATTTGGGCGCTCGGTTTCAGTATACATACCAGGGCGCTTTCTAACAGGCTCTAGACCAGTTAAAACCTCAATGGAGGAAGAATCGTAATTACTCATTTTTTATGCCTACCCAAGAATATATCTGCCAAGTATCATACCAAAAAAAAGCCCCGTAAAACGGGGCTTTTTAATTGCTATTAGCGGCTGATTTACATCATGCCACCCATACCACCCATGTCCGGTGCAGCAGGTGCTGCAGTTTCTTGAGGAGTATCAGTAATCATAGCTTCTGTTGTGATCATTAGGCCAGAAATACTTGCTGCATGTTGCAAAGCTGCACGCGTTACTTTGGTTGGGTCTAGAATACCCATTTCAAGCATATCGCCATAAGCTTCGCTACCAGCATTGAATCCATAATTACCTTCACCATTGGCAACGTTGTTAAGTACAACAGAAGCTTCACCACCACCATTAGAAACAATTTGTCTTAGTGGCGATTCCATTGCACGCTTCAGAATTTGTATACCAATATCTTGGTCGTGGTTATCACCTTTAAGATCAGCCATTGCGCTAATTGCGCGGACTAAAGCAACACCACCACCTGGTACAACACCTTCTTCTACAGCAGCTCGAGTTGCATGCAATGCATCATCAACACGATCTTTCTTTTCTTTCATTTCAACTTCAGTTGCAGCACCAACTTGGATAACAGCAACACCACCAGAAAGCTTAGCCAAGCGCTCAAGTAGCTTTTCTTTATCGTAATCAGAAGTAGTTGTTTCAACTTGTGCCTTAATTTGAGCAACACGACCATCAATAGTCTCTTTACTACCAGCACCATCAACAACAACCGTATTGTCTTTACCAACTTCTACGCGCTTTGCATTGCCCAAATGTTGTTCAGTAACCGCTTCAAGTGACAAGCCAACCTCTTCAGAAACAACCTCACCACCTGTTAGGATTGCTAAGTCTTGTAAAATTGCTTTACGACGATCACCAAATCCTGGCGCCTTGACTGCAGCAACTTTAACGATACCTCGCATATTATTAACGACAAGTGTTGCTAGAGCTTCACCTTCGATATCTTCAGCAACAATCAATAAAGGACGGCCTGATTTTTGAGCGATTTCTAAAGTCGGCAATAAGTCACGGATATTTGAAATTTTTGAATCGTGTAGCAATACAAATGGCTGATCAAGATCAGCTGTCATTGCATCTTGATTATTTACAAAGTATGGAGATAGGTAACCACGATCAAATTGCATACCTTCAACTACTTCTAGTGCGTTATCAAAGCCTGAGCCTTCTTCCACAGTGATAACACCTGCCTGTCCAACTCGTTCCATTGCTTCGGCAATAATGTCGCCAACAGAAGAATCTGAGTTAGCAGAAATTGTACCCACTTGAGCAATTGCCTTTGTATCGTTGCAAGGCTGAGAAAGCTCGCGTAATGCGCTAACGGCAGCTTCGGTTGCTTTATCAATGCCTCGCTTAAGATCCATAGGATTCATGCCTGCTGCTACAGATTTAACACCTTCTACAACTAATGCTTGCGCTAGTACGGTTGCAGTTGTTGTTCCGTCACCAGCAATATCGTTGGTTTTAGAGGCAACTTCTTTAACCATCTGCGCACCCATATTTTCAAATTTGTTCTCAAGTGTAATTTCTTGAGCAACTGAAACACCGTCTTTGGTGATATGAGGCGAGCCAAATGAACGGTCAATAACAACATTTCTACCTTTTGGACCTAGTGTTACTTTAACTGCGTTAGCTAACATGTTAACGCCATCTAGCATTAAGTTTCTAGCGTCTGAACTAAATTTAATATCCTTTCCTGACATGATTTTATTCTCCTTTAATCAATGATTGCCACAATGTCATCTTCGCGCATCACTAGAAGAGATTCGCCATCCGACTTAATTTCTGATCCTGCAAATTGGCCAAATATAACGCTATCACCAACTGCTACTTCCAACTCAACAATACTGCCATTGCTCGTTATTCTGCCTTTACCTACGGCTACAATTTCACCTTGAGAGGGTTTTTCAGTAGCTGAATCTGGAATAATTAAGCCACTTGCAGTTGTTTTTTCTTCTTCTATTCTACGAACAATCACACGGTCGTGAAGGGGACGGATATTCATTTTTTCTCCTGATTAATGAATGATAAATTTAAAGCTAATGTTTGAAAAAATTAAATAGAAGATTCTTCTAGATTTAATTTAATTTTTTGCATGGCTTTGTTTTCAAGTTGGCGAACTCTTTCTGCAGAAACACCATACTTGTCTGCTAGAGTATGTAGGGTTGTTTTTTCTTCTTTCAAGTATCTAGACTGCAAAATATCCAAACTTCTTTCATCAAGTGAAGAAAGTGCTTTGTAGAGTTGTTGTTGTTGATTTTTTTGAGTATCGTTAGCTAATAATAGCTGCTCGGGTGTTTGTGTATCTTCATTGGTCAGATATTGCTCTGGTGCATTTGAATCCTCATCGTCAGAATTTTCAAACGCCACATCATTAAATTGCAGGCGAGACTCCATCTCCAACACATCTTTACGCCTAACACCTAAATCTTGCGCAATTTGATCGGCTTGGTCATTATTTAAAGAATTGTATATTTTTGATTTGGCTTGTTTTAATTTGAAAAACAATTTACGCTGAGCTTTTGTCGTTGCTACTTTGACAATTTTCCAATTTTTAAAAATAAACTCATGAATTTCAGCGCGAATCCAATATACGGCAAATGAAGCTAAGCGTACGTTTTTATGAGGGTTGAAGCGTTTAACCGCTTTCATCAAACCGATAGTGCCTTCTTGTATTAAGTCTGCTTGTTCAAGGCCGTAGCCTTTGTAACCGTGCGCAATAAAGGCAACAAAACGCATATGTGATAAGACTAACTGCCTTGCTGCGCTTAAATCGTGATTTTCGTATAGCTTGATGGCCAAATCATGTTCCTGCTCAGCGGTGAGTATCGGGGGGTATTTTTGAACACCTAGTGCACCTGAAGTGCTTGCTATCGGTAGGGCGAACTCTGAACTCATTTAAAAAAAGATTAATATAATTAGGAAGTAATATTATAGGTTAAATCAATGAGTTAAGCAAGGATTGATACCTTATTGTTTGTTGAGAAAGTTGCAGACGATGAGTGTGGATTATTTTTGATAAATCCTCTAGCGCCACTTCAAAATCATCGTTAATCACTAGGTAGTCAAATTCATTGTAATGCTGCATTTCGCTAACGGCATCACGCATGCGTCTATCAACAATGCTTTGGTCATCTTGACCTCGATCAGTTAGACGTTCTCGCAATGCTGATTCAGAGGGTGGCAAAATAAATATGCCAATGGCATTGGTAAATGATTCTTTCACTTGCCTAGCACCTTGCCAATCAATCTCTAAAATAACATCTGTGCCTGTATCTAGCAAGTCTTTAACGGTTTGTTTGGCACTACCGTAATAATTGTCAAATACTTGTGCAGATTCAATAAAGCCATTTTCCTGATTGATTTGATCAAACTCTTGCTTTGAGACAAAAAAGTAGTTTTTACCATGCTCTTCACCAGGGCGTGCATCACGTGTTGTGTGAGAAACTGATACACACAAATTTTTAGTTTTTTCAATAAGCGCCTTGACCAGAGAGGTCTTGCCACAGCCTGAAGGTGCGGCTACAATAAATAAATTAGCCATTATGATTGTGGTGTATAGCCTTGAACATCATCAGCACCTTCCTCTGAAAAGAAGAATTTATCCATTTGCTCTTTTAGGTATTTCTGCGCATTAGGATCCATCATGCTTAAGTTATTTTCATTGATAACCATAGTTTGATGATCAAGCCATTGTTGCCAGCCTTGTTTAGAGACATTGGCTAAAATTCTTTGGCCTAGCTCGCCTGGGTAGGGTGCGCGATCTAGCGCTTCAAGTTCTTGGTTAAGTTTGACACACTGTACGGTATTCATAATTTTTTCATCCTAACGCCTAATACTCTTAGGCTTAAAAAATAAATGAACGCTGACAAACAAACAGTGGTGATAAGCATACTAACTCTAGATAATGCATCTGCATTAACATAAACACTCTGTGTTTGATCAAAGTTCAAAATAAAGAGCACCATTATAAAGCTTGCCATTAAAACTTTAAAAAGCATTTTGATTAAATCTTGAGAAAAAGTAAAGATTGATTGTTTTTTTAAATAATAATACAAAAGTGAGCCATTGAGTAGGGCGGAAATTGAGGTAGCAATCGCCAAGCCAACGTGGTCAAAGTAATAGCCAAGAATACCATTTAAAACTACATTGGAAAGCATGGCGATAACGCCAGCTTTAACGGGCGTTCTAGTGTCGCCTCTGGCTAGAAAAACTGGTGCCAGAATTTTAACCATAATAAAAGCAACCAGACCTGAGCCATAGGCTATTAAGCTAAGAGAGGATTGATGCGCGGCAAATACACTAAATTTATCGTATTGAAACAAGGTGATGATCAGCGGTTCGGCAAGTAGTATCAATCCTGCACAAGCGGGCAAAGCTAAAATCAAGCCAATTTTTAATGCATAATCAATGGTTCGAGTAAATTGTTTGGTGTCTTTGTTTGCATAGTGCTTACTAAGCTTAGCCAATGCAACAGTTGCTAAAGCGATACCAATAAGCGCTAAAGGTAACTCCAATAAACGATCCGAATAGTACAACCAAGAAACACTACCACTAACCAAAACCGAGGCGATCATGGTGTCAATTAGCAGATTTATCTGCGAGACTGACACACCAAATAAAGCCGGCAACATGCGTTTTTTAAGTTTTTTAACCGCTTTATGATCGCCTCGAACAAGTTTGGGTAATTTTCGAATTTTAATTAAAAATGGAATTTGAAAGGCCAGTTGCAATAAACCGCCAATTAGCACACCCCAGGCAAGTGCCATAATCGGCTCATCTAGGTGTTGCGATAAATAAACACTGGATAAGATCATAGAAATATTGAGCAATACTGGTGTAAATGCAGGCACTGCAAATTTATCATAAGTATTTAAAATACTGCCAGAAAGGGCGGTTAACGATATGAGTAAAAGATAAGGAAAAGTGATGCGTAGCATGTCTGATGCGAGGTTAAATTTGGTCAAATCCTCATCAAAATAAAAACCCCAGGCAAATACAAAGATAACCACTGGCGCAATAACAACCGTGATTAGGGTGATAATAATTAGTACGATTAGGAATTTGGTACTAATGTGGTTAATGATGTTTTGAACTTCTTCTTGAGTTTCCTGAGCCTTGGCTTCTGCCAAAATAGGGACAAAAGCTTGAGAAAAGGCACCTTCACCAAACAGCCTTCTGAGAAAATTAGGTATGCGAAAGGCTACTAAAAACGCGTCAGTTAAGCCATTTGCACCAAAATATTTAGCAATAAAATAATCTCGTACTAAGCCCAAAATTCTAGATAAGAAAGTCATGCTAGTGACAATACCGCTTGACTTTAGAAAATTTTTATCCATTAATAGGAAAGACTTTATTCCTCGACAGGGCCACGCATAATGCCCACTTTTGAGCCGCGAATACAGTTAACAAACTGCATAACCTCAGGACTATCAGACTCTGAAGCTTCTAATTCTTGAAGCATTTGATCTAATAGTCGGCCTGTTGACTCTCTGTATACTACTTTAAAGGCACGCTTGATTGAGGCAATTGCGCTTGATGAAAAACCGCGTCTACGCATCCCCTCGGCATTAATACTTCGAACTCGAGTTGGAGTTCCAGAGGCCACCATATAGGCTGGAATGTCTTTGTTTACTTGACAACCCATGCCGATGTAGGTGTGGATACCAATCATGCAAAATTGCTTAACTAGGGTAAAGCCTCCTAAAATCGCCCAATCAAAAACCTTAACATGTCCGGCTAGTGAGGCATTGTTAGACATGATTACATGATCGCCAATATGACAATCATGGGCAATATGAACATAAGCCATCAACATGTTATTGGAGCCAACTCGAGTTAACGATTGTTCTTTTTCGGTGCCACGATTAATGGTGCAGAATTCACGAATTAAATTCTCATCACCAATGACTAGGTTGGATTCTTGCCCCTCTTCGTAGGTAATATCTTGAGGGTCACCGCCAATAGAGGCAAATGAATAAATATGGTTATTTTTTCCAATTTTGGTAGGGCCTTGGACCACTGCGTGAGACTCAATGATGGTTCCAGCACCAATCTCAACATTCGCACCAATTACTGCGTAAGCGCAAATCTCTGCACTTTTATGAACTTTTGCACTTGGGTCAACAATTGCACTCGGATCTATAGCCACATGATTCTCCTCAAGAATTTTTGGTTATTATTTTATTCTGCTGCTTTTTGCGTACACATAAGTTCAGCAGTTGTCACTACTTTACCATCTACCAGCGCTCTACATTTAAATTTCCAGATGCCACGCTTAACCGTCATCACTTCCACTTCTAGGCGTAGTTGGTCACCTGGCTCAACCATACGCTTAAAGCGCACTTTGTCAACACCAACCAACATATAAATCTGCCCATCAATGGGCTTTCCAACTTCTGATTTAAACGCCAAAATTCCCGTTGCTTGTGCCAATGCTTCTACAATTAAAACACCTGGCATAATAGGCTGTGAAGGGAAGTGACCAGTGAATTGAGGCTCGTTAAAGGTGACATTTTTCAAGGCCACCAAGGTCTTTCCAATTTCAATCTCTAAAACACGATCAATCAGTAAAAAAGGGTAGCGGTGTGGTAGGTAATTTTTAACGTCCTGAATATTCATTTCCATAATTATTTTCCTTTTAAATGAGAGAGTTTGATATTTAAATATTGCGTGATTTTATCAAGTTTTGTTAGCCAAACACCAATAATCTGCCATTTTTTATGAGGCATTAACGGCATAATCCCGGTATACATGCCGGCTACTGTAATATTTTTATCAATGGTACTTTTAGCATTCACAATGACATCATCACAAATGCTCAAATGGCCAACAACACCTACCATGCCGCCAATCATACAGCGCTTTCCAATTTGTGTACTGCCTGCAATGCCAGTGCATGCAGCAATCGCGGTGTCTTCACCAATAATAACATTATGAGCGATATGCACAAGATTATCAAGGCGAACTCCTTGATGAATATGGGTGTCTTCTAAAGTGCCACGATCTATCGTGGTATTAGCGCCAATATTAACTCGATCACCGATAATAACATTACCCAAATGAGCAATTGAATGCCAATGTTTGTGTTTATCTCTAGCATTGCCAAAGCCCTCAGAGCCAATTACAGCGCCAGATTCAATAACGGTATTATTACCAATGGTGGAGCCTTGAAGAATACTAACATTTGAACCAATAATGCAGTTGTCGCCAATTGAGCTGTTATCTTCAATAATGGTATTGGCGCCAATGATGGTGTTAATACCTAGCGAAGTGTTTTTACCAATACAACAGTTTGGTGCAATTGTAGCGTTATGTGTGTCGGCACTGGAGTGAATGCCACTAATGTGAATTACTTTTGGTTTAAACAGATGAGTTATTTGTGCAAAAGCCAAATACACATCTTCGACAATAATAGCGCTGGTGTTACAGTATTTTTGCAAGGATTTGCTAATAATAACAGCACTTGCTTGGGTGCTTGATAATTGCTCTTGATATTTTTCACTGACCACGTAGCTGAGTTGGTCAGATTTTGCACAATCAATACTGGCCAGACTGGTAATTTTTAGCTCGCCATCGCCAACTAATTCAGCATTAACAAGTTTGGCAATCTCCCCTAGTGTATGCATATTATCCTAGTACAGTATTTTTAAAAGCTGGTACCCAGTGTAAATTCAATGGTCTTGGTTTGATCATCTGTCTTTTTAACCAGAGGCTTGGCAGCGTAAATACCTAGAGGCCCAACCGGGGTTAACCATGAGAATGCAACACCGGCTGAAGCTCGAATCTGATCAAAACCAATATTGGATGCCTTTTCTTCAATAGCGCCCGTATCAATAAAGGCGCTCATACGCATATTTTTACTATCATTAATAAACTTCATTGGTGAGATAATTGATGTTCCAGCCAGCATAGAAAGCTCACCACCTTTTGCTGTTGTCGTTCCAGTATAGGTGGCACCTAACGAGTTAAAGTCAAAGCCTCTTACTGAGGATGAGCCACCTCCATAGTAGCGCTTAAAGAAAGGTAGTTCTTTATCACCATAGCCTTGTGCCAATCCTAAACTACCGTTTATTTTCCAGGTTAAATCATTGCCCAATGGGTAATAACTTTTATGTGAAGCATCAAGTTTGTAGTATTGAAAATCTGCAATCGGCAAGGTTAAATCAAGGCTCAGATTGTTTTTACTACCTTCAGTTGGATAATTAAAATTATCCAAAGTGTTATTAGACCAATTAAGATTGGTTTTAACTTCGGTTTTATCACCACTCGCACATTGGGTTACTTCTTGTGTTGCAAAGGTGGTGCCACAAGAAATATCGCGACTTGAAACCCTAATATCTGCACCAATGCGTGTCTTTTCAGTGATTGGAATGCCGTAGCCTAGACTAAAACCATTTTCATCAATTTTATATGAGGACACATCAAGGCTTGCACCATCAATAGATTTGGTAAAAATACCATAACTAATAGAGTGGCCATCTTCGGTAAAGTATGGATCAGCAAAATAAAAACTCATCTCTTGTACTGCCTCTGAATTAGAAAATGCAGCATTGAGTGTGTTGCCCGTGCCTAGGAAATTGTTTTCTTTAACACCCATATTAAATGAGGCGCCCGAGCTGTTTGAATGCGACAAACCAATTGAAAAGGTACCTGTTTTGGTTTCCTCCACACTAAAGTGTAGATTGATTTTATCGCTAAAGTTTTTGAGTTTCGAAACTTCCATTTTTACATCAGAGAAGAAGCCTAGACGCTTAATTTTCTTAATGGATTCATCTAGTTCGGTATTTGAGTACAAGCCGCCTTCGTTAATACCAATTTCACGACGGATAACTTCATCTTGAGTTCGGGTGTTGCCGACAATGGTGATACGATTAATATAGACTTTTTTATTAAGCGCGATGTCAATTTCTAGATCAATAATGTGTGAGTCAGTATTTTCTTTAGTAATTGGATTAATTTTAGCAAAAGCATAGCCTTGATCTGCAAACACATCGGTGATTGCCTGAATACTTTCAATAACTTTTTTACGTTCAAAAACGTCGTTAGTGTTAATGGTTAACAGCTCTTTTAACTCTTCAACAGACTGGTTAAGAAGGTCACCTGTAAAGCTGATAGCGCCTACTTTGTATTCGGCACCTTCACTAATTTGAATGTCAATATCAATGTTTTGCTTATCAGTTGATAGCTCAGTTTCGATTTTGTTAATTTTAAAATCTAAGTAGCCTGAATTAACATAAAGAGATTTCATGGCCTCAACACCGGCATCTAGCGCAACTTTTGAATAGTGGTCTTTTTCAGTAAAATAATTAATAATGAAAAAATCAGCTTCACCAATTTCGAATAAGTCAAGCAAATCATCTTCATCATGAATATTGCCACCTGTAATTTTCATTGAACCAATTCTAGCCACTTCACCTTCGTGAACATCCAGTTCAATACCAACACGATTTTGAGCGTCAGTCTCTATTTTTTTAGTGATTTTTATACCGTAATAACCTTTAGAAACGTAAGTAGATTCTAGTTGCTCAATAAGCTTATTGAGCTGACGTTTATTAAAAATCTTACCTTGAGATAAGTCCATATTCTTAAGGATTTGAGTCAGCCTTTCTTCATCGATAACTTTGTCTGAATAATTAAGAACATCAATATATTTGATGTGTGGATTTTCCTGAAGATTGATTTTTAAGATGCTATCCTTTTGAGAAACCTCAATATCTTTAAAGAAGTTAGTTTTGTACAAATCTCGAATAATCTGGCCAGAAACCTGATTGTTATAATCATCTCCTGTTTCAACCGGCAAATAGCTCAACACGGTTCCTCTAGAGATAGAGCTTAGGCCTAGTATTTCAATGCTTTTAATGGGGTCAGCAAGTGCTACAGAAGAGCTAATAATGCTGGCAGAAACTAAAATTTTAAGTAGCGATTTTTTCATAGAATTTATAAGATTATAATAAACGTATCAAGTCATTATACAGCGCAACAAGGGTTAATGACAAAATAACAAAGAGTCCAAATTTGGCGAATATTTGCTGTATAGAGTCACTCACAGGTGAGCCTTTGATAATTTCAAGCACATAGAAGAGTAAATGTCCGCCGTCTAGCAGGGGAATGGGGAGTAAATTTAGCAGGCCAAGGCCAATACTAATTAGCGCTAAAAAAGATAAGAAAGGTATCAGGCCAACCTCTGCACTTTTACCGGCATAATTAGCAATACTCACCGGACCGCTAATTTGATCCATTGAAGCCTCGCCAATAATCATTTTTTTGATCATTTTTAGGTTTAATACTGTTAATTGATAAACCTTGGATCCTGCAGAAATAAGCGCTTCAATCGGCTCTTTTTCAAGCACAACTTGCCAATCTTCCAAGTAATTCTCAGGCACCACAACACTGACACCAGCCTTAGGAGAGTTGTTGTACAGCTCTGGCGTTAGTGTCAGCATTAAAGTGGCGCCATTACGCTTAATCAGCAGATCAATAGGTTTAATAGGCTTGACTTGTATAGCAACAACAAAGTCCTGCCAAGTGCTAATTTTTTGAGCATTGGCGCTAAGCACCTCATCATTAGACCTTAATCCTGCTTTGCTGGCGGCAGAATTAGGCACAACTTGATCAATAATTGCAGGTAGTCTAGGCATTGCAAATTTAAACCCTAAATAGCGATCAAGCCCTTGCTCCGGATTAGCTAAAAAGTCATTTGTTAAATTAAGGGTGGTTGTTTTAAGATTTTCATGATTAGAGCGGGCTTGTATAACTAAAGGTTGATCTTCATCTGCTTGAATGAACTGAGTAGAAAATTCACTAATACTGGGCGTTGGAATGTTGTTAATACTAAGTAACTCATCACCTGCTTGTAAGCCCGCTTGATCAAAAAATCCTGATTCTGTAACAGATTCAACAATTGGCTTAATGCCACTTACGCCAGCAATAAAGATAAAGGTATAAAGAATAATGGCTAGCAAAAAGTTGGCAATTGGTCCTGCTGCAACAATGGCAAATCGCTTGTATACAGATTGCCTGTTAAAGGCGCGATGCTTTTCATCATCCGCAACTTGCGCTTCATTTTCATCCAGCATTTTAACAAAACCACCCAAAGGGATTGCGCACAGGGTGAATTCAGTTTCACCCCGTTGAAAAGATTTGATAACTTTGCCAAATCCTACAGAAAATCTAAGTATTTTGACGTTGAATTTTTTAGCCACCCAATAGTGGCCATACTCATGGATGGTAACCAAAATACCAATAGTGATGGCAAATGATAATAGAGCGGTTAAAAAGCCCATGTGAGCTATAGCTGAGTGTGAGAATGCCCCGCATCTTTAAGGCGTTTTAAGTAGGTTGTCCACAGAGATTCTTGATTTATAGCTAGCTTGTGCAGATGTGACCATGAATAAATACCACTATCATGTCCATCACTAAAAAATAGAATAATGGCATAATTGCCTGTAGGTGTAATCCGATCAATTTTTACATTCTCTTTATCTAGTTGCAAGGTTTCTTGACCAGGGCCATGACCAACCACCTCTGCTGAAGGTGAGTAAACTCTTAAGAACTCAGCACTTAATGGGTAGTCGATACCCTCAAAAGTCAAAGTTAATAGGTTTTTGTCTTTATTCAGAGTGATATTACTTGGTGTTTGCATGATTTTCCTTATGGATAAATATAGGCGATATTTTAGCAGAACTATCGTTTTCATTAACCTTTAGCTTTATAAGTGGATAAAATAAAGCCTATGTTGATAAATTTTACAAAAATGCACGGGCTTGGAAACGACTTTATGATGGTCGATAATACAAGTGGTGACATAAACTTTAGCGCCGAAGTGATTACTAATTTGTCTGATCGACATTTCGGTGTTGGTTTTGATCAGTTACTGGTTGTTGAGTCAAGTATTTCTCCAAATGTTGATTTTCGCTATATTATTTATAATGCAGATGGATCTGAAGTGTCACAATGCGGGAATGGTGCTCGCTGTTTTGCGCGTTTTGTCACCCAAAAAGGCCTGACCAGTCATAATCCTATTACTGTTGAAACTCACTCAAGTGTTATTACATTACACATCAATCCAGACAGCACCGTGCGTGTTGATATGGGTAAGCCAAATTTTGAACCAAGCAGCATTCCACTGATTGAACCAGAAGTTCAGTCAACCTATTTCATTGAAGGATTTGAAATGGGTGTTTTGTCTATGGGCAACCCTCACTGTGTTTTAATTGTAGAAGAATTGTCAACGTTGGATGTGACTAGTATCGCTACACAAATTCAAGCAAGTGACACCTTACCTGATCAAGCTAATATTGGCTTTATGCAAATTATTAATCGTCAAGAAATAAGGCTACGAGTTTATGAACGTGGCTCTGGTGAAACGCTGGCTTGTGGCAGTGGTGCGTGTGCAGCTGTAGTTCATGGGGTTGAGCAAGGCTTATTAGATGAAACTGTCTGCGCACATCTTACTGGCGGCGATGCAACTATTGAATATCAAAAGGGTGGCTCAGTATTTTTATCAGGGCCTGCTGAGTTTGTCTTTGAGGGTCAAGTGAACCTTTAGCAATCTATAGAGAATACTTGCTGGTCTGATCGTCTAATAGCACTCAAACGTCCGCCCCATATACAACCGTGATCCATTGGGAAAATACGCTTTTGCACGACATTGGTGAGCGTAGACCAGTGTCCAAAAAAGATATCTGTTTGCTCAAGTAGTCGGTGTTCATGCATAAACCAAGCTTTATAACCCTTGGGCACCTGGTCAAAATTTAGTTTGTGGGCAAATTCTAGCTGACCATCAGCCTTACAAAAGCGCATTCTCATAAGTGCATTAACAGTGTATCGACATTGCTCGATCTCACCTAAATTGGCATGCCAGGTATCTGGCTGATTGTGATACATTTTTGTTAAAAATTCAGCTAAATTTTCACTTTGCAAGTTCGCTTGAACTAGAGCTGCTTGAGTCAATACAGTGTTTTTATCCCAATTTGGTGGAATACCAGCATGAACCATTAAGGCGTTTTGTTCATGAATAACTAAAGGTTGTTGAGTCAAAAACTCTAATAGTTTTGTAGCATTTTTTGCATTTGTTATATCGCTAAAAGTGTCTTTTTTATTGGGATTGATATTGCCAATAGTACAGGCTAATAAATGAAAATCATGATTACCCAAAACCATAGATGTGTTGTCAGCATTTTCTTTGATAAATTCTAAAGTTTCCAAGGATTTGTTGCCACGATTAACCACATCTCCCAGAAAATAAAGACGATCTTTATCCAGGGAAAAGTTTATTTTTTTTAATAGGCGTTGTAATGAATCGTAACAACCCTGAACATCACCAATTAAATAATCAGACATCTAATGTAGGGTGTAGGGCTCACTTAAGATAAATTCAGGGATTTCAGCTTCGAAACGCTCACCTTCGTCATTTACCATGCCGTAAGCGCCTTTCATGGTTCCGGTGGCGGTCTTGATTACTGAGCCTGACGAATATTGATAAGACTCTCCTGGCATTAGATGTGGCTGCTGTCCCACAACACCTTCACCAATCACATCTTCAGTATGGCCTGTTTCATCTTGAATGCGCCAACGTCTAGTAAGTAGTTGGGCGCCAATCAAGCCGTTATTTGTCATGGTGATGGTGTAGGCAAAAGTATGTTGATTAATGGCAGCACTAGACTGCTCTTTAATAAAATTAACTTGAACTTCAATTTTGATGGAGTTTTTCATAATCTTTGGTTAGGGTAATAAAGGTATCGACATCTAGCATTTCAGCGCGCTGAGAAAGGTCAATATTGGTTTGCTCTTGCGTTATTAATGATTTTAAACAATTTCTAAGGGTTTTTCTACGGTGGGCAAAGGCAGCCTTTACCAATTCTTCAAAAGGCTTAATGTTATCAACTTTACAGGTTTTTAGAGGTGTTAAATAAACAATAGCAGAATCAACCTTTGGTGCCGGATCAAAAGATTCTGGAGGTACAACAAAGATCAATTCCACATCAAAAAATGCTTGCATCATGACACTCAATCGACCGTAAATTTTAGAACCATGATTTGCTGACATTCTCTCTACCACTTCTTTTTGCAGCATAAAGGTCATATCTATAACCTTGTCTCGATGCTCAAGCAAGTGAAATAAAATGGGAGATGAGATATTATAAGGAAGATTGCCCACCACTCTAATCGGCGGATTAAAATCATCAAGATCAAAATTAAGCGCGTCACCTTGATGAATCGTTAAATTGGGTTTTTTATGACTATTTAATATGTCGATTAAATCTCGGTCGATTTCAATTACATTTAACTCATCCACTCGATCTAGCAAAGGCAGTGTCATAGCGCCTTGTCCAGGGCCAATTTCAAGTAAATTGTCATCACGTTTAGGTGCAATGGTGGCAATGATTTGATCAATAATCTTTTGATCTGTCAAAAAATTTTGACCAAAACGTTTTCGCGCCTTATGCTTTGTAGGATTGGTAGTGTATCGCTTAGACATTTTTCTTATTAATGAAATCTTGCGCATATTCTAACGCAGTATGCAAGCTCCCTAAGCTAATATTGCCACTACCAGCAAGTGACAAGGCGGTACCATGGTCAACCGAGGTACGAATAAAAGGCAGTCCAAGGGTGATATTTACCGCTTTTTTAAAACCTAGCGTTTTAAGTACTGGCAAACCCTGGTCATGATACATACTGAGTACACAATCAACCCCCTTAAGTGCATCAACTGTAAAGGCAGTATCGGCAGGCACACTGCCGGCCAAATTTAACCCTTGTTGATTAAGCTGCTGAATCAGCGGGTTGATAATGTCTATCTCTTCTCGACCCAAGCAACCATCTTCGCCAGCATGAGGATTAAGCCCGCAAACAACGATACGCGGATGAATGATGCCGTAACCCTCTAGTGAATTATGAATGATGCGTATGGTTTTTTCAAGCGACTCTTGCTGAATATTTTGGGCAACTTGGGAAAGGGGAAGGTGTGTTGTTGCTAATGCAACGCGCAATCCTTTGGTGGCTAGCATCATCACCGTTTTTTCGGTGTTGGCTAATGAAGCTAGATATTCTGTATGTCCAGTAAACCCAGGATTAACCGTGTTAATAATGCCTTTATGGATAGGGCCAGTAACTAAAGCATCACACTGTCCATTTAAACAAAATTCAGTGGCTATATCTAAGGTGTTAAGTACATATTGTGCATTTTCCACATTTAACATTCCAGTATTAACTACACCGTTCGTTTTAATAGGATAGACACAAAGCTGTTGTTTAGCTGAAGAGTGCTCAGATTCAACAATTTTTAAGGGTAAATTAAGCTGCTTTGCACGCTTTAATAAGATATCAGGATCGGCAAAAGTCAACAAATTATTAGTTGACTTTTTTTGAGCAAAAATAACAGCCAAATCTGGGCCAATTCCGCCAGGCTCTCCTGGGGTAAATGCAATCGTCATTTATAGCATAAATTAGTGAAATTAATAACTTATATTATAGTGTTAATATATAAGCAAGATTTTATATACTAGGATATTTTTTTTTATAAAAAAAATAGTTAAAAATCAAATACTTATAATTTAAAAAAAGAGTTTGCCGGCTATTTAAATTAAATAATAAACATAAGTAAAATGATTCCTATAAAATTCCGATTAATAATAATTAAATTCATACTAAAAAACAGGTTAACTATGCGCTTCACAATTACACCTTTAGTCACATCAGTTTTACTCACATTTTCAGTGCCTTTACAGGCGCAAATCATGAATCAAAATGCCAACAATTTTGATTCCGTTTATAACATTCAAACAGTTAGTGGCATGTCACTAGATAAAAGAGCTCTTTTAGGGGGTGCGGTAGTATCTTCTTCACAGGTTAATTTATCAGCTCAAGTGTCAGGTGATGTCTTGGTTGTTAACGGTCGTGAAGGTGATATGTTTAAGAAAGGCTCAACCATTGTAACGCTGGAACAAGAATCTATTCAAGCACAGCGTGACTCTGCCTATGCTGAAATTGCTTCAGCTAATGAGGCTTTGAGAAATGCAGGTGTACAGTATTCACAATCTATCGTCTCCCCTAATGGGGGCGGTATGCTTGGTGGTGTGCCTGGTATGTTCTCAATGTTTACTGATCCTATGTTAAAGATGAGTGGCCAAGGCAACCCTGAATTTGACAAATTTGCTAATAGAACCTCAAGATATACAGCTTATCAACAAGCTAAAAATAAACTTACTCAGGCGGAAAATAATTTAAAACAAATTGAATCACGCTTAAAAGATGCCAATGTTAGCGCGCCATTTGACGGCGTTATTGTTGCTAAATCGATTAATGAAGGTGACATTGTCCAGCCAGGTCAAATTTTACTAAAGTTTGCCAACATTAAAGAACTTCAAGTTGAAGTTAACATTCCGTCAAGACTGGTTAGAAGTTTAAAACTTAATAAAGACTATCGAGTTAAGTTAGATATTGCTAATATTGTAGTTGATGCCAAATTAGCACAAATTTATCCAATTGCTGATAACGCTAAGCACAGTGTTAAAGTAAAGCTTGACTTACCTGCTAACGTTCCAGTTCTTCCGGGTGCGTATGCAGAGGTGGAAATTTTTGAAACAGATTCAGGCGTACTAACACCAGTTGTTCCCGAGGTGGCTATTATGTGGCGCTCATCTCTACCAAGTGTTTTTGTTATCAATCCGCTCACCAACAAAACAGAATTACGCTTTATTCGCTTAGGTGAACAGGTGGGTAAGGATAAGAAAAGTATTTTATCGGGCTTAAAAATTGGTGAAAAGATTGTTGCCAATCCAAATATATTAATGGTTTCAGGAATGAGTATCTAAGGGAATTATGTCAAAACACGAACATATTGATCTTTCTAAAGATAAGAATATAAATCAAAAAGTAATTAAGGAAGCTATAAAGGAATACGAACTTGGTATTGCTGGAAAGCTAACCAAGGCCTTTATTACTTCGCCTTTATCTATTATTATTTTCTTTGCTATGTTGGGCGCCGGTATTATCGGTCTTATCTCAACACCTAGACAAGAGGATCCACAAATTTCAGTTCCTCTAATTGATCTCTTTGTTGAGTACCCAGGCGCTTCATCGGAAGAGGTTTCTAATATCGTGGTTAAGCCATTAGAGCGTTTAATGTCGCAGATTTTAGGCGTAAAACATGTCTATTCAGTGAGTGACAAAGGCCAGGGAATTATCACGGTTGAATTTGATGTGGGTCAAGATATGAACGCATCTATTATTAAGGTTCGTGACAAGATGCTGGCCAATCTTGACTTTATGCCGCCTGGTGCAAGGCAGCCTCTGATCAAGCCTAAAGAGATTGATGATGTACCCATTATCAATTTAACCCTATGGTCCAAATCCTTAGATGATGGACAGTTGCGCTCGCTTGGTCTGGAGTTAATCCAGCAATTAGAAAAAGTTAAAGATACCAATAACGGCTTCATTGTTGGTGGTCGCAAGGAAATATTCCATATTGATGCTTATCCGGGTCGTTTAGCTGGCTATGGTGTTTCTATTCAGCAAATAGCCGGCACAGTGGGCAATGCTAATGTTCGTGAACACACGGGCAATATCGAGCTAAACGGTTACAAAATGGAAGTTTATTCGGGTGACTTCTTTACTAAAGTTGAAGATATTGAAAATTTAGTAGTTGCTATTAATGATGGCAAGCCTATCTATATTCGAGATGTTGCCGATGTTTATTACGCACCAGAAGAAACTGAACATATGGTGAGTTACTACACAGGCAAGGCTAACAAGACAAACCAAAAAGCCACTGGAGAGCAAGCGGTCACCATTGCAATTGCTAAGAAGTTTGGCTCCAATGGTGTGGCAGTTGCTGAAAATATTCTAGCCAAAGTGGAAGAATTAAAAGGTCGATTAATTCCAGACAATGTGGAAATAGCAGTTACTAGAAACTATGGAAAATCTGCAAAGGACAAGGTTAACGCTCTTATTAAGAAGTTATTCATCGCCACAGGTGCTGTTACCTTGCTAGTTTGGTTTGCATTGGGCGTTCGTCCGGCGATCGTAGTTACCCTGGTTATTCCAGTTGTGCTATTAATGACAATCTTCTCTGCTTGGATTTTAGGCATGACAATTGACAGGGTGAGTTTATTCGCCCTTATCTTTTCAATAGGAATTTTGGTTGATGATGCAATTGTTGTCACGGAAAATATTTATAGACGCTGGCTGATTGATAACAAAATTACCATCGGTACCGCAATTGATGCAGTGCGCGAAGTAGGAAACCCTACAATTTTAGCAACCTTTACAGTGGTTGCGGCACTTGTACCAATGGCGGCTGTAAGTGGCATGATGGGGCCATATATGGCACCAATACCAGTTTTGGGATCTGTTGCAATGATGTTCTCGTTGTTTGCTGCATTTGTCTTTACACCTTACTTTATTATGAAGTTCGTTCCCCCTTTGAACGTCTTACACAAAATGCATGAAAAGGAAGAAAGAGAAGCAAAAATAATGTACTCTTTTTATCACTCGACCATCTCTAAACTGTTTAATAAAGCAGCTTATGGTTGGAGCTTTTTACTAGGCTTGGTGGTTGTGTTCTTCTTGGCCATGTCGATGTTTTATACAACAGCAGTGCCTGTTAAAATGTTGCCACTCGACAATAAATCAGAGTTTGGTATTGTGCTGGATATGCCTGATGGAACCTCATTGGCGGATACTGCTTCAACACTACACTTGATGGCGCAAACGCTTCGCAATGTTCCAGAGGTTATTGACATTCAGTCATACTCGGGTACAGCAAAACCGTTTGATTTCAACGGCCTGGTTAGGCACTCTTACTTACGCCAATCTTCATCTGTTGGTGAGTTGCAGGTGCAACTTGCAGAAAAAGCCGATCGTTCACGCTCTAGCCATGAAATTGCACTTGAAGCTCGCGGTTTATTAAAAACAATTGCCGAAGATGCTGGTGCAGATTATGCTGTTGTTGAGATGCCACCTGGCCCCCCAGTATTAAGACCGGTAGTAGCAGAGGTTTATGGTCCTGATAAAGATACTCGCCGTAAACTGGCGAATGACTTAACTGAATTATTTGTTGAATCTGGCACTATGGCAGATGTTGATAATCTAATGCGCGATGAATATCCGGTAATTGACTTTCAGGTTGATACAGCCAAGGCATCAAGATTTGGTGTTAGTGTTATGACTATTAAAGAAACGTTAGCTATGGCTATGAGTAGTTTTAATGTGGGCACTATTCGCCTGAAAAATGCCTTAGAGCCTTCACGCATCTGTCTTCAGGTGCCATTGACAAAGCGCTCTCAACTTTCATATTTAACACAACTTCCTGTGCCATCTCAGCATGGCAGTATGATTCCTATTTCCGAATTAGGTTCGTTTAGCTATAAGAAGGAAGATGATCTTATTTACCATAAGGATCTAGCAGATGTAGAGTATGTATTGGGCGAGCCAATAGGTCGTCTTAGTGCACCAATCTATGCCATGTTTGCTGTAGATGATTTATTACTTAGATATCAAACATTAGACGGTACACAGCTTCAAGGTGAGTACTTAGGGCCACCAAAAAATCAAAATATCCCAGGATTTGAATGGGGTGGTGAGTGGACAGTAACATTTGAAACCTTCCGTGATATGGGTACTGCATTTGGTGTTGCGCTTGTTGTTATCTATATGTTGGTTGTTTGGCAATTTGGTAACTTCATTATTCCAGCAATTATCATGGCACCAATTCCCTTAACACTATTGGGTATTGTTCCGGGTCATTGGTTGTTAGGTGCAGAATTTACCGCTACCTCAATGATTGGCTGGATTGCCTTGGCAGGTATCATTGTGCGTAACTCTATCT